>NZ_JBWJVQ010000127.1:0-16981 GCF_056339875.1 Blautia sp. ZXY-1-C6 | reverse complement strand
AGATTGCAGTGATCGAGCGTCATAAGAATACAGGCAAGATGGGAGTGGGCATTGTAAAAGGCTATGGAATCCGCGGCGGAGCCATTGCTTCCAGTGTTTCTCATGATTCCCACAATATTATTGTAGTAGGAGATAATGATCGTGATATAGCTATTGCTGTAAAAGAAATGATGCGGACGCAAGGGGGTTATACTCTGGTATGCAATGGAGAGATTTATGGAACCTTACCACTTCCTGTCATGGGGCTGATGAGCGATGCCGGTTATGCAGAGTGTAAACGAAGCACTTGCAAAAATGATTCCGAAAGCCACATGAGATGGGAGTGAAAGAAGGATTTGATCCGTTTATCACCCTGTCATTTATGGCACTGCCTGTGATTCCTGAAATCAGGATCACACCGAGAGGAATCTATCTCGTAAATGAAGACAGAATGCTGAGAACACCGTTTAGTTAAGGTGGGTGAAATGTCTTAAATGCATTATTTACGAGGATTGCCATAGAATAAAAAAATACCGTAATAAAAGTAAATGATATATACTTTTGTTACGGTATTTTTTATAGCAGTCCTCTCAGACACGCTCCAGGTAAGAGGGTTGTTACAGGTATATTTAAGACAATATTTTTCAAGTGAAAGAAATTTATTTCGTTTTCTCCAGAGTAAAGATAAATTCGGTTCCCACACCTTCTGTACTGATCACATCAATATTCTGGTTATGTGCATTGATGATCTCTTTGACTATAGAAAGTCCAAGTCCGGTGCCTTTACGGTCTTTTCCGCGGGATGCATCAATTTTGTAGAAACGATCCCAGATTTTGCCCAGGCTTTCTTTGGGAATGCCGGTTCCGTAATCTTTTACAGAAACGAAGACCTTACCGCTTTTTACAGTTGTTTCAATCTGAACAGAGGAATTATCATTGCTGAATTTAATGGCATTATCAAGAAGGTTGTAAAGAACCTGCTGAATCTGTTCCATATCAGCTCTGACATAAAGTTCATGTCCGGAGAGCAGCAGCTCCAGACGGATCTGGCGGCTGGTGCAGATGCCTTCAAATGTAGCTGCTGTGTTTTTGATGGTATCATTGATATCAAAACGCTGAATGTGCATCATCCGTTTTTTCATATCCAGTTCATTCAGAGTCAGAAGACTGCGGGTGAGTTTTTCAAGACGTTCAGATTCAAAAGCGATGATCTTCAGATACCGTTCCTGCATCTCATAGGGGATGGTACCGTCCAGTATGGCATTGACATATCCCTTGATGGAGGTAAGGGGAGAACGGAAATCATGAGAGACATTTGCAATGAATTTACGCTGATATTCTCCGTTTTTGTTCAGTTCATCGGACATATAATTCAGAGTTTTGGCAAGATATCCCATTTCATCATCAGAAGTAACGTCTATTTTATATGCAAGATTACCTCCTGCATATTCACTGGCACCTTTCATGATCCTGGCCAGGGGCTTACGTATGTAGTGGCTGTAAGCCCAGAGCAGAAGACTGGTGGCTGCATAGCACAGGAGAAAGATTACCTGCATGATAAAAAGAATACTGCTTCGGCTCTGATAAAGGTTTGTCATCGAATAATGGATTGCCACGTAACCTTTGGTTTCCATATCAGAGGTGATCGGGGCAATAACACTCAAATGATCTGTTTTAAAGAAACCATAAAACTTTCCAATCTGATAATAGTTGCTTCCCCATTTGGAAGCATCGAATTCTTCCAGTGGGATTGGATCCCGGACGTCAATATTTTTCTGTGTACTTACAATGATTTCACCGTTACTGTTGATGATCCACAATACAGCATCCTGAAAATCGGAAATTGCACATAAGTGTTCCTGAAGAGTATCTACTGTACTGGAAGAGATATTGCTTTTAACTGCTTCGTTAGATGCAATATTGTGCGCTTCTGTATAGAGTGCGGCACTTAAAGAGTGTTCCAGATGCTTTTCCACCATATAAGAACCGCCGAGGGTTATGAGGAAAAATCCCGAAAATCCCGATGAGAATATAAAATCTCAGGAATTTTGTGGAAAGATGATGCTGTTTCATGGATTTTTTACCTCAAATTTATATCCGATTCCCCATACGGTGGCAATGGACCAGTGAGGATTGTCTTTGATCTTTTCACGAAGACGTTTGATATGAACGTCTACAGTACGGGTATCACCGATGTATTCGTAACCCCAGATATGATCCAGAAGCTGCTCGCGGGTAAATACCTGGTTTGGTGATGCTGCAAGGAAATAGAGAAGTTCCAGTTCCTTTGGTGGCATATCAACCTGACGACCCATATATGTGACTGCATAGTTTGTCAGATTAACGGTCAGATCCGGGTAAGTAACACATTTTTCACTGGAAGAAGGCGCTGGCTGTTTAACCTGGAAACGGCGCAGGACAGCACGTACACGGGCAACCAGTTCCTTGGAATCAAAGGGTTTGATCATATAGTCATCTGCACCCAGTTCAAGTCCGAGAACCTTGTCAAAGGTTTCGCCTTTTGCTGAAAGCATAATGATGGGAACATCAGAGGTATGTCGGATTTCACGACATACCTGATAACCGTCAATTCCGGGAAGCATCAGATCCAGAATGATCAGATCCGGGCGGAAGGAGGCAAATTCCCTTAACGCTTCTTCTCCGTCATTTACGATTTTTGTTTCGAAGCATTCTTTGGTAAGATACAGGGCAATAAGCTCTGCGATATTGTTATCATCATCAACAATAAGGATTTTCTGTTTGGAAACCATGGCGGTCCCTCCTATTTCTTAAATTCTACAATAGTAACACCTGCATCTCCTTCGCCGAATTCTCCAAGGCGGAAGGATTCCACATGCTTCTGGCGCTTCAGATAATTGTGTACACCTTTTCTTAGAGCACCGGTTCCTTTACCATGAACAATACGGACAGATTTCAGATGAGCGATATAAGCATCATCCAGATATTTGTCAAGCTCTGCAATTGCTTCATCTACCGTTTTGCCAAGCAGGTTGATCTCTGTGGATACATGGGCTGCTTTTGACATGCGGATTTTACCTGCACCTGTACGCTGCATGGTTGGTGTGGTGAGCTCTGCTTCATCGATCAGTTCCAGATCAGAGATGTGAACCTTGGAACGGATGATACCCATCTGAACGAAGAGGAAACCTTTGTTGTCCGGACGGCTGCTGACAGTACCTTTCAGATTCATGCTGAGAACCTTAACTGCATCTCCGAGGGAGATATCTTTGGCTGTGAGTTCCTTCTTCGGTTTCTTTGCAGCAGTTTTCTGAGTCATGCCTTTCTCTGCTTTATTCATATGTTTGCGCAGATTCTGGCGTTCTTTTTCCACAGCAGAGAGATCCACATGGTCTTTCTGGAATTTGTGGAACATCTTCATAGTCTGGTCTGCATATTCCTTGGCTTCGCGGAGAACTGCATGAGCTTCCTCATTGGCCTGACGGATGATGCGGTCTCGCTGCTCGTTCAACTTCTCCTGTTTGGATTCCATTTCGGATTTCAGAGAGGCAATTTCCTGTTTATACTGTTCAATCTCGTGGCGTTCATTTTCAATAGTTATACGGCTGCTTTCCAGGGAACTGAGAACATCTTCGAAAGATTCATCCTGTTCACTGATCTGTTCTTTGGCCTTATCGATGATATAGTCCGGAAGTCCAAGCTTGGAAGAAATGGCGAATGCATTACTTTTCCCGGGAACACCGATCAGCAGGCGGTAGGTCGGGCGGAGCGTTTCCACGTCAAATTCGCAGCAGGCATTTTCTACACCTGAGGTGGAGAGTGCATATACCTTCAGCTCACTGTAATGGGTGGTTGCCATAGTGCGGATTCCCTGTTCATGAAGATGGGAAAGGATCGCAATGGCAAGGGCAGCACCCTCTGTCGGATCTGTACCTGCACCAAGCTCATCGAAAAGGACAAGAGAGTGACGGTTGGCTTTTTTCAGGAAAGAAACCACGTTGGTCATATGTGAGGAGAATGTACTTAATGACTGTTCAATACTCTGTTCATCACCGATATCAGCATAAACTTCTTCAAACAGTGCAAGCTCTGAGCGGTCCAGTGTGGGAATATGAAGACCAGACTGGCCCATGAGAGTGAGAAGTCCGACAGTCTTTAAAGATACAGTTTTACCACCGGTGTTCGGACCGGTGATAACAAGCAAGTCGAAATCATCGCCGAGACGGATATCAATGGGAACAGCTTTCTTCTTATCAATGAGAGGGTGGCGTGCCTGTTTCAGACGGATGCGTCCTTCATCATTGAAGATTGGTTCTGTTGCATTCATATCCATGGCAAGGGATGCTCTGGCAAAAATGACGTCAAGCTGTACCATGATATTAAGATCTGCGCGGATAGAGTCGGTCTGTTCTGCAGTTTGCTGGCTCAGGGTGGAAAGGATCACTTCAATCTCTTTTTGTTCTTCCAGTTCCAGCTCGCGGATGTCATTATTTAGTTTTACGATTGCCATAGGTTCGATAAATAAAGTAGAACCTGTGGAGGACTGATCGTGTACCATACCCGGAACCTGTCCTTTGTATTCTGCCTTGACCGGAATGCAGTAGCGTCCGTTTCTCATGGTAATAACGGAATCCTGCAGATAATTGCGGGCACTTCCGTTTACAAGAGAGGAGAGCTGTGTATGGATCCTGTCTCCGGTAATCTTCATGTTTCTTCGAATCTGGCGGAGGTTGCTGCTTGCATCATCACTGATCTCATCTTCTGAGAGGATGCATCTGCGGATCTCTGTTGTAAGAGGAGTCAGTGGTTCCAGTGCCTCGAACATCCCGTCCAGAGAGTCCGGGAGAGAATCACCGCGCTCACTTCTGGAATAAGCTTTGACACGATTGGTGTTCTCAAGAAGGCTGCAGATGGCAAGAAGTTCACCAATCCCCAGAGAACTTCCGATTTCCAGACGTTTCAGAGAACCACGCACATCTTTGACGCTGCCAAAGGAAATATTTCCTTTCTGGAAAAGACGGGTAAGTGCATCTCTGGTCTGAGTCTGCATATGTCGGATTTCATCAATATCTGTGGATGGCTCCAGCTTCCGGCAGATTTCTTTTCCCATGGAAGAGGAAGCCTTGTCTGTCAGCATATTGATGATTTTATAATATTCAAGTGCTTTATATGCTTTCTGATTCATTGTCTGTTTAAATCTCCTGATAGATATCTTTATAATTTGCTGTCCCTGATATTATAGCATTTTTTGTTATGGAAATGTACTCCGGGATTATAGCAATTCTAAAAAAATAATTGTAACTGTGTAACTGTGGTTACTGTTCATACACCACTATCCCGCGAGGTGTTTTGGCATGAATATGCCAAAATCCCGAGACATACAAGCCAAAATTCCATTGCCGCAGGCAATCTGGAATGAATTTTGGCTAAGTTACTGTGAAATAAGCAGTTACAAATACTTTTCCTATTATATATGATTTTGGAATCTATGGAAAGCAAAAAGGATAGAAATACATAAAAATGATAGCTTTTACAAAAAAATAAAAAAAAATTCAAAAAAGCTATTGACAGTTTATATAGTTTTTGGTATAGTACCAATTGTCGCAACAATAAGTAAAACTTATAACAGAAATGCGATATGCGGAAGTGTCGGAACTGGCAGACGAGCAAGACTAAGGATCTTGTGAGCATTGCGCTCGTGTGGGTTCAAGTCCCATCTTCCGCATAAGAAACGGTTTGAATGCTATTATATGTGCATTTAAGCCGTTTTTTTGTGTCATCATAATAACCTGAGCTGCAGTGTTTCGCTGATACGATAAGTGTTTCAGTAGGAGCTTCTTTTTTGTACTGTGGGAAATTACTTATAGTATATTCATAAAAAATTCATATCTTTTTGTTAAAATAATGTGTAGATTGTTACGATATAATTTGTTTGAATACAAGCGATATTGAACCTGAATGGTAACTGTTTAGCAGATTGCTGTTTTGTATGACACTGGGCAGTTATCCTGAATGGAGTGCGGCAGGAGAATCAGGTATGAAAAAAAACAAAATGGACACACAGGAATATCAGTTTATAAAAGAAACGGTAAAAAAACAGCCAAAAGAGAATGGCAGTCTGTTGCGCAGGCTGCTTATGATAGCAGGATGTGGCGTTTTGTTTGGAAGCTGCGCAGCCGTAACCTTTGCCAGTGTGTTTCCGGTTATGGCGGACAGAGAAGAGAATACACAGCAGAAAATCGAACTGACAGGATCGGATGTAGCGGAGACGATATCTGAAGAACAGGCAACAGAGAGGGAATCTGTCGCTTCAGTTTCTGAACAAGAGGAGAAGAGTCTTCTGGCAATGCGTCAGGAGATGTATAGGGAAGTGCTGAAGGTTTCCCAAAAATCCCGAAAATCTCTTGTAAACGTGAGAGGAATTTCAAAGGATGAGGATTTGCTGAATAATTCTTATTTGCAGCAGGAAGATACGGAAGGTCTTGTCTTTCTTGAAACAGAGACGCAATTTTATATCCTGACCTATGAGGAAGAAATGGAAAATCTGCAGGAACTGCAGGTGACTTTTGCAGATGGTTCGACAGTGCAGGGAGAGATATGCAGGGGAGATGCAGATTCCGGATTTGCAGTTGCAACTGTGAGAAAAAATCTTCTCAATGACAGTACAAGAGAAGGTATCGTGGTATCTGATCTGACAGACACAAAGAAACTGGGACAGAGCGATATAGTAATTGCTATCGGAAGTCCTGCCGGTGACAGTGATGCGGTGGTTTATGGAATGATCACTTCTGTTTCTGAAAAACTATCGGTAGCGGATACGGAGTATAATGTGTTGGCTACAGATGTGCAGGGGAATGAAGATGGAAGTGGTGTGCTGCTTGATTCTGACGGAAATGTGGCAGGTATGATACTGAAGAAGAATGAAAATGACGGAGATAATATTCATGCAGTTTCCATTTCGCAGATTCTTCCGTTGATAGAACATCTGGCTAACAAAGAAACAATCAGATATACAGGTATTTATGGAACAGAGATAACTCAGGCACAATGTAGAAAACTGGGAATTGATCAGGGACTTTACGTGGAGCGTACACAAGAAGAATCTCCTGCGATGAAGGCAGGGATACAGTGTGGAGATATCATAAGTAAGATTGATGGAACTCCCACAGAGAGTATGCAGTCTTACTATACATATCTTCAGACAAAAAAGCAGGGAGAAAATCTTACCATAACGGTTCTTCGCAAAAATTCCGATGGTGAGTATGCGGAGAAAGATTATAAGGTAACAGTTGGAGAGAGATAGTGACAGGCGGAGAATCCTGCAAGCGGGATTCTTTCTTGTGGAATTGTTATAATACTAAAAATAAAGGATAGAGAGGCAGGCTTTATGCGTTTTTTAAATGAGTTACATGAGGGAGACAGAATTAATGGGATTTATCTGTGCAAGCAGAAACAGTCTGCGGTAACGAAGAATGGAAAACCCTATGAGAATATTATCCTCCAGGATAAAACCGGAATCATGGATGGCAAGATCTGGGATCCGAATTCTCTTGGAATTGATGATTTTGATGCACTGGATTATATAGATGTTGTGGGAGATGTGACCAGCTTTGCAGGGGCTATGCAGCTGAATATCAAGCGTGTGCGCAAGGCTGCTGAAGATGAGTATGATCCTGCAGATTATCTTCCTGTAAGTGAGAACAGCACAGATGATATGTACAGCCAGCTGAGAGCATTTATTGACAGTGTGGAGAATACTTATCTGTCTGCACTTCTGAAGAAATTATTTGTGGAAGATGAAGCTTTTGTGAAAGCGTTTGAAGGACATTCTGCAGCGAAGACAGTACATCACGGATTTATCGGCGGTCTGATGGAGCATACTCTGGGAGTGACCAGACTCTGCGATTATATGTCAAAGGCATACCCGGTCATCAACAGGGATTTACTGATTACAGCATCACTTCTTCATGATATCGGAAAGACAAAAGAATTATCTGCATTTCCGTTAAATGATTATACAGATGAAGGCCAGCTTCTGGGACATATTTATATGGGAGCACAGATGATCAATGATCTTGCACACCAGATACCGGAATTTCCGGAGGTGCTTAAGAATGAACTGATCCACTGTATTCTGTCACATCATGGAGAACTGGAATACGGTTCCCCGAAGAAACCTGCACTGGTGGAGGCTGTAGCCCTCAATCTTGCAGATAATACAGATGCAAGAATGGAAACCATCACAGAGATTTTTGCAGCAAACAAGAGCAAAAAAGAATGGCTTGGATATAATAAATTGTTTGAATCCAACTTAAGAAGAACAGATGAGGTGTAATCTTTATGGAATTTCGTAAGAACGATCTTGTTACGTTAGAGATAGAAGATTGCGGAATTGACGGTGAAGGTATCGGAAAAGCCGATGGCTTCACCGTTTTTGTCAAGGACGCAGTGATCGGAGATACAGTAACAGCCAAAATTATCAAGGCAAAGAAAAATTATGGTTACGGACGTCTTATGGAGGTGCTGAAGCCATCTCCGTACAGAGTTGAGCCCAAGTGCGAATTTGCCCGTCAGTGTGGCGGATGCCAGCTTCAGGCACTTTCCTATGAACAGCAGCTTGTATTTAAGACAAATAAGGTGAAGGGACATCTGGAACGAATCGGCGGCTTTACAGATATCCCCATGGAGCCGATCATTGGCATGGATGAACTTTTTCATTACAGAAATAAGGCACAGTTTCCTGTAGGCAGAAATAAAGAGGGAAAAATCGTTACAGGTTTCTATGCAGGAAGAACCCACAATATTATCGAAAACCGTGACTGTGCACTTGGTGTAGCTGAGAATAAAGAAGTTCTGGACCGTGTGATCGCACATATGGAGAAATACGGGATTGAACCATATAATGAAGCAACAGGCAAAGGGCTGGTGCGCCATGTCCTGATCCGTTACGGATACTTCACAAAAGAAGTGATGGTCTGTCTGATTCTGAACGGAAATAAGATTCCGAAAGAGGAGCTGCTTGTAAAATCTCTGTGTGAGATTCCGGGAATGACAAGCATCACCATCAATGTAAATAAGAAACACAGTAATGTAATCCTTGGTGAGGAAATTCGTCTGCTCTGGGGCCAGGAATATATCACAGACAGAATCGGAGATATTTCCTATCAGATTTCACCTCTGTCTTTCTATCAGGTAAATCCTATGCAGACCCAGAAGCTTTATGCAAAGGCACTGGAATACGCAGATCTTCATGGGGAAGAGACAGTATGGGATCTCTACTGTGGGATCGGAACAATTTCCCTGTTCCTGGCACAGAAAGCAAAATTTGTCCGCGGTGTGGAAATTGTTCCGGCAGCTATAGAGAATGCGAAAGAAAATGCGAAACTTAATGGCCTGGAGAATACAGAGTTCTTTGTGGGAAAAGCAGAAGAAGTGCTGCCAAGAGAGTATAAGAAAAATGGCGTTTATGCAGATGTCATCGTCGTAGATCCGCCAAGAAAAGGCTGTGATGAAACCCTGCTGGAGACCATGGTCGAGATGAACCCGGATAGGATTGTGTATGTAAGTTGCGACAGTGCGACGTTGGCAAGGGATCTGAAGTATCTGTGTGAGAGGGGATATGAGCTTAGAAAAGTATGCCCGGTTGATCAATTTGGGATGACTGTTCATGTGGAGACGGTTGTTCTTTTGTCCCAACAGAAGCCAGATGACACGATAGAGATCGACTTAGACCTGGATGAGCTGGATGCCACCAGTGCCGAGTTGAAAGCAACCTATCAGGAAATCAAGGATTATGTGCTGAAAGAATCTGGCTTGAAGGTTTCAAGTTTATATATTTCTCAGGTAAAACGCAAATGTGGAATTGAAGTGGGAGAAAACTATAATCTTCCAAAATCAGAAAATGCAAGAGTTCCACAATGCCCGAAAGAGAAAGAAGATGCTATCAAGGCTGCCCTGAAATATTATGCGATGATCTAAGGACATCGCTGATTTCAAGGAGGAATAACACATGAAAAGTACATTTGAAAAATGGGTGGAACCTACACACTTGGCGCAGACGGAATTTACTATCCGAATCTTGTCAGTACAGATGAAGAACCGCATTATGGGAAATATGGAATGATGCGGAAAACATATCTGAAAGAGTATCGTCCGGCAATGTATTCACTGTATATGTTGGAAGACAGATTGACAGAACATCTGAATGCTGTGGACGATGAAGCACAGGAGAGAATGGACATTCTAGTGCGTCAGATGATGGAAAAGGAAGGCATTACGGAAGAAATGAAAGCTTGTGACCAGATGGAATGGGTCAGGGCTGTAAATAATATCCGAAATGTAGCAGAAGAGATTGTGTTAAAAGAATTAGTGTATATTTAAAGCGTGGAAAGCTCCTTCGGGAGCTTTTTACCGTTTCTACAAACAATTTTTTCGCGTGCCGGAAAGCAATCTATTTACATGGAACAGATGCAGAGAGAGAAAATATTGGAAGGTTATGATTCTTGATCAGCTTTTTTGCTATTGCTCTTTTGAAGATGGTAAAAAAACAAGTGATATGGTAAAATAATACTATTAGATTGAACGGACAGAAATGAGGAAAGTTGATGAATTAAGAAATGTAATTGCAAATCAATTTGCCTGCGAATATAAGACTTATGACTTTGGGGAAATCTGTAATGCATTCATTGATGATTTGATTAGATTAATGGAAAATAGTATTAAAAATGAACAAGGCAATTTTTAGTTGACATAAGGAGAACAGAAAAATATGAAAAAATATTACGCAGAAAGACATGGTTTACTTACAAAGCAACTACAGATAGATTTTGATGAGTTATTACAGTATTTCGGACAGGTATATAAATATTTTTGTGATAAAGAGTATTTTGAAGTGGCTACAAGAGGAGTGTGGAGGCAAATTCCTTATACGCAGGATTCGGAGCAGATTTTACCACCAAGTTTGTTGCCATCACCGGAAGTGTATTTTGCAACATGCTTACAGGATAAAGAGGTTTGGCCAATTTGGCAATATCTTGAAGAATATGATGAGCAGACATTGTTTTCAGTGATTGAGATTTTATACGACCATATTGGTGTTTATAACTATGAAATAGATCAGTTTGAAAATGAAGCACAAAAGGAAGAATTTGCTGAACAAATTAATAATATCTTACGTGCATATAAAGAGGGATATTATCTTGAACCGACAAATGGATTTATAATGCAAATACCTAACGGTGCGTTGCGTGAACAGTTAGAATATGACGGTTCTGATTTACCCGATTCAGTATATGAGCAATTAGCAACAGCCACAGAAATGTATTATCGTTTTGATGCCAATTTGGAACAGAAAAAGAAAGCTATTAATATTCTTGCCGATATTTTGGAAAGTGAACGTGAAGAAGTAAAAGATACTTTAAATGCTGAGTATGAAGTTCCTAAAAATGAACATGATAAGTTGATTTTTGGTATAGTTAATGGTTATAAGATTCGCCATAATCGTGCAGATCAAAAGAACGATTATAGCAAAGAAAATACCGTATGATTGGATGATGCAATATTATACAAGCGTAATAATAGCATTTTACAAGTTGAAAAATAAGTATACCGATATTGATTTTTAAATGGTGAGTTAAATGATATCTCCCTAAGTGGAGTATAAACCTTTTCTCAAAAGGTGATGGTTTCGCTATTTAGCATAAAAAGTAACTTAGAAGTTTCAGAATTAAGTTAATCGTGCCATATGGCTTGATTATAAAAGCAAAGATAAAAACGCAACGTACATCTTTGATGTACCAGAGCCGGTAGGTAGCCCGGCCGTCCTATATAAATAGGGTAAGTAACCTGCCCCTCCGGGTTGTCCATTCTTTGTTCAATCATTTTTAGGAGGGATTCTTATGGACAAAGTAAATGGAAAGCTGACAGTATTTTTTGAAGAGCCGTTTTGGGTGGGAATCTTTGAACGCATCGAAGATGGTAAACTATCTGTGGCAAAGGTAACATTTGGTGCAGAGCCAAAAGATTATGAAGTACAGGAATATATTCAAAAGTGCTATTTCAGTTTGAAATTCAGTCCGGTTGTTGAAACTGTTGTAAAGGATATCAAAAGAAATCCGAAACGGATGCAGCGGGAAGCAAAGAAGCAGATGCTGGAAATAGGCATTGGTACAAAATCGCAACAGGCGTTGAAATTACAACAGGAACAGAACAAGCAGGAACGCAAAGAGAAAAGACGCAAGAAAAAAGAGGCAGAAGAGCAGCGAATGTTTGAACTGAAACAGCGAAAGAAAAGAGAAAAGCATAAGGGACATTAAAGTCCCTTGGCCTTTTACTCAAATCGAAAAGTGTTGAATAAAGCTTTCGGGAGGTGTTTCTATGAAGAAAAAAGTACTTGCAATTATGTTAATCGCCATGTCAATAATGTTGATTTCGGCGTGTGGAAAAAAAGAAAAACTGTACGAAATTCCTGATTTATCGCAGTATAAGACAGATTATGTAGGAGATTCTTCAAATGTTATAAATATTGTAAGTGGTCAAGAGTATCCGGCGGGATACTCATATGACAGTATAGAGATACAGTCTGAAACAGAGCCTTATGGATTAACAGTTTTTCTAAAAGATGAGCCGTCTGCAGCCAAACTTGAAGATGAATTGCAGGTTAATGCAGATATGACATTTGACTTGATTGGTAATTTGGGAACAATTGATTATAAAACAGCAGATAGCAAAGAAATTATTGCATCGTATGAACGGTGATATATTTTTAGTCAACTTTTAGATAATTTGAAGAGTAGAATATAAAAAGGCGTATGGAAGTTTTAAATCCATACGCTTTTTTGGGAAAAACTCATTTTTGAACAAGAGATTTGTAAGAACATATTATCTATTCAAAGACGGTTACAATTCCATATCATATGACTTTTTCTTAGTTCGAGCAGGCTGATTTCGCCGCATTTCTTGTTTTCTCTGATATTCAAGTTCCCATGCACGATGAGAGAAAACATCAGGATCTTCCGCATTGAGATAATCCACCTCATTGGCTGCAATATCACGTCGGTGATAGTCATAATATTTACCGAAAGTACCTTTGAGCTGTTCGATCAGCTTATCCCGAAAATCAGGACGTATCTGGATTCTGGTGTCCAGCAATTCTGTATACTGTTCAGGTTCAGGACGAAATTTTTCTTCCCGGAAAGCGGCAGCATCTTTTTCAAGCTGTTTTTTGAGCGAGATGTCCTGAGAATCTAGGATATCAAGATTGTTATTCATCTGGTCGTATTTCTTGGATAGATTCGTCATATCTTTATCGGTAGAGCATTCTGCCTGGAAGATTAGCTGCTCTTTCCTTGATTTCAGTTCTTCAATTTCTTCGGTAACAGTGGTAAGCTGCTGATTCAATTTTATATGCTGGATGGGATTAAAAATACTGGCTTTCTCTTTTTTTACATAGCCATTAGTGTCAGAAGATAATATTCTTCGTCCATAGCTTTATCCGGGATAAATTCTTTGTGTCCTTTGCCGATCCGGTAGTAAATGCCGTTATATTCCAGAATATTCCCGGTGAAGATTGGTTCTGTTTCATAGGCTTTGATTCCGGTTGGCGTGACGGTGTTTGCTGTTTTCATATTGCCATAGCCATGATCTACAGCGATGATTTTTGTGTTTCTGAGTTCTTGCATAAAAAATACCTCCGTTTTCGTATTGATTGATTCAGCAGGTCGTACCGGTGTGGTACTGCTCTGCTGTGAGATAAGCATACGAAGATCGGAGGTAAAAGACATTGAGGGGAAATTGAGAAAAAAGATATATTGTGCTTACGTTCTTCATGTACTCTTGTTGTGATTTCATTGTTTTTTATCGTATAATATGGATACTGGAGGTGGTTTGGATGAAATACAAGATTTTAGTTGTCGATGATGATAAAGAATTGGTGAAAATGCTTTGTAGTTATTTTAATATGAAACAATATGAAACCATTACGGCTACAGATGGAATGGAAGCATTAAATAAAATAAAAATGAAACCGGATATTATTTTATTGGACATCAACATGCCACGTATGGATGGGATTGAAGTATGTCGTCTGATACGCAGTAAAGTATTATGTCCGATTTTATTTCTGACAGCAAGAGTTGATGAAGATGATAAAATTAATGGGTTGCTTTCGGGTGGGGATGATTATATTACGAAACCATTTAGTCTTCGGGAGTTGGAAGCGAGGATTGTCACAAACATAAAGAGAGAAGAAAGGCATCAACAAAAAACGGAATACCGTTTCATGGATGAAATGCTGATGGATTATTCTGAAAAAATAGTAGCTATAGCTGGACACAGGATAGAGTTCACAAAAATTGAATATCAGATTATTGAATTTTTATCCATGCATCCAGGGCAGGTGTTTGATAAAGAACGTATATATGCACAAGTCTGTGGATATGATGCGGAAGGAGACAGTAGAACGATAACGGAATTAGTACGGCGTATAAGGAAAAAAATAGCGGATTATTCAGAAAAAGAATACATAGAAACTGTATGGGGGATTGGATACCGATGGAAAAAATAAGAAACTTGTCACTGAAAAAAACAATTCTGCTTTATTTTGTGATCAGCTTAACGGCAGCATTTCTGTTATCTGGATTTACAGTTCATTTTGCAAGAAATATGCAGAATAAAATATGGGAAAAATATATTGATTATGCAGATTATACGGACGTGTTTCAGCAATATGGAAAGAAATACGAGATTGAGATATCAAGACCTAATCAATCGCAGATGAATCGTTTGGACTATCATCTTTCGGAAATGTGTGACTTTATGGAAACATATTCGGTATTGATTTTTTCGATTGTTGGGAGTGTTGCTGCGGTATTCTTTTTTTATAAAAATAAGTTAAAGACACCTCTACAGGAACTAAAAGATGCCTCACAGATGATTGCAGATAATGAACTGGATTTTCATGTGTCCTATGAAAATAAAGATGAGATGGGAACTTTGTGTAAAGAATTTGAAATGATGCGAAGTGCTTTAGCAGATAACAACAGAAAGATGTGGCGAATGATTGATGACGAGAAGGCTTTGCGGAATGCAATTGCACATGATATACGTTCTCCACTTTCCATATTGCGTGGGTATCAGGAAATGCTCTTAGAGTTTGTTTCTGCTGAGAGTATAAAAACAGAGGATGTTATTGATATCTTACAAACAGGCATGTATCAGATTGACCGTATAGAGCATTTCACGGAAAACATGAGAAAAATGTCCCATTTAGAACAGAGGGAACTGCAATGCTCAGAGATAGAATTATCGGAACTGGCAAAAAAGATTGAGGCAGAAGCTGCCATGCTGTCCAAGAAGGAAAGTAAATTATGTAAGGTAGAAAGAGCGCAGGAACAAAACATTGTGAAAGTGGATGAGGAACTTGTCATGGAAGTGACAGACAACTTACTGGAAAATGCGGTTCGATATGCACAAAAAAGTATTACTTTGCAGATAAAGAAAAAGGATGGTTTTCTTATAATTTCTGTTGAAGATGATGGAATAGGATTTGTGGATACTGAGGAAAAAGTAACAGAACCATTTTATCATAAGAATCCACAAGATGATTTAAAGCATTTTGGCCTTGGTATGTATATTTCTCGTATTTTCTGTGAAAAGCATGGAGGAAATTTGAAAATATATAATGCCAGACAAGGCGGTGCTCATGTAGAAGCTCTTTTCAAAGCTGAATAAAAATACTTTATAAGGCTGAAATCACAAATAAAGTGGTTTTAGTCTTTTTTATTGTGAATTTATTGAGAATTGATTTGTATGATGTTGTTAAAGAAATAAAGAAAGGAAGAGATACAATGAAAACAATCATAAAAAGAAGTATACTTGATTATTTAAAGAACCCTGTTTTGTGGATTGGCTTGATTATTATAGTTGCCAGTATGTATCAATGTCTGTCATCGTATTTGCAAATTCATTATATCAAACAGAATGAACAGATCACACAAAATGACGTAGCATTGGAAGATGCTGATGTCATGGATGGGTACATTCCCACATCTGATGATAAAGAAAGAAGAAGGGAGTGGGAAGATACGATCAAAGAGACGTTAATGGACACCTCCAAAAATGGTTTTGGATTTAGCAGGCAGGAAGCAGATCATGTAATGAAAGAAATTCAGAATATGGATGTAAAGACTGCTTCTGAGTTTTTGGAATCCCAATATGGCTATTATAATGCAATATATGCTTATGAGGACCTTGAAATTCATAAGGGGACAGCAGAAGAAATCAATCATTATATCGAGCGGAAATTATCCGAACATTCTTTTTCCTGGTACTTTGCCAAAAAATTTACGGATTTTGCAGGATTGCATATGGCCTTTTTTGCAACAGTCTTGCTATCATTTTTATTTATTCAGGATACACGAAAAAGTACCTATGAATTATTACATACAAAGCCTGTTACGGCAGTCCAATATATATGTGGGAAAGTAATAAGCGGATTCATTAGTATGCTGGGAGTATTAGTGATTTTGAATGTTATATTCTTTATGCTGTGTTTGAAAACGTCTTTAGAATCGGGCTTTCCAGTAACACCAATTGATTTTTGCGTGAATTCTCTGATCTATATTATTCCGAATATTTTGATGATATGTTGTGTCTATACAATTACAGCAGTAATATTTAAAAATCCGCTTCCGGCAGCACCAATCTTGTTTTTGCACATTATATATTCAAATATGCTGACCATGAAGAATGATATTTATTATATGAGACCGTTCTCTATTATGGTGCGATTCCCTGGCAGATTTTTTGAAACACATGCAGCCAAAATGTCAAACATAAATCAGATTATTCTTGTAATTTCATCAGTTATATTAGTATGTATTTCTGTTACAATCTGGAAAAGGAGGAGGGTTCATTGAAAACGGAACTAAAAAACTGCCTGTCGTTATATAAGATTTTTTATTCATGTGCATTTATACTGATATTGTGTGTTATTCATCCGATTATATACTATGAAGAAATCGGT
>NZ_JBWJVQ010000126.1:0-20160 GCF_056339875.1 Blautia sp. ZXY-1-C6 | reverse complement strand
GAACCGCAGGTGACAGATATGGTTCCTGCAAAGGGAATCTCAGAGGAAGAGCTTTTAGGCTATGCCTATGCACTTGAGAAGAAGAGTGAACATCCTCTTGCAAAAGCCATTATTGCCAGAGCAGAAGAGAAAAAGATTGTTTTGCAGAAGGTTTCTGATTTTCAGGCTCTTCCTGGAAACGGTCTTCGTGCAGCATTAAACAGTGAAGTGCTTACAGGCGGAAATATGAAATTTATCAGCAATGAAACCTCTGTATCACCAGAACTGATGAAGCAGGCAGAAAAACTTGCAGGAGAAGGAAAAACACCACTTCTTTTTGCAAAAGGCGGGAAGCTTCTCGGCATGATCGCAGTGGCAGATGTTATAAAAGAGGACAGTCCTCAGGCAATAAAAGAACTGCAGAACATGGGAATCCGGGTAGTAATGCTTACCGGTGATAATGAACGCACAGCAAAAGCGATCGGAGCACAGGCAGGAGTGGACGATTTAATTGCAGGTGTTCTTCCGGATGGCAAGGAAAGTGTGATCCGTTCTCTGAAGGAACAGGGAAAGGTTGCCATGGTAGGAGACGGAATCAATGATGCCCCTGCACTTACCAGGGCAGACATCGGTATTGCAATCGGTGCAGGAACAGATGTTGCCATTGATGCCGCAGATGTGGTATTAATGAAGAGCCGGCTCAGTGATGTACCTGCTGCCATACGTTTAAGCCGGGCAACATTGAGAAATATCCATGAGAATCTTTTCTGGGCATTCTTCTACAATGTGATCGGTATTCCACTGGCAGCCGGTGTATGGATTCCGATTTTCGGATGGACACTGAACCCCATGTTTGGTGCAGCTGCCATGAGCCTTTCCAGTTTCTGTGTGGTAACCAATGCACTGAGACTGAATCTCTTTAAGGTACATGATGCTTCCAGAGACAAAAAAATAAAACAGAATGTGGAAGAAATCCATTATATTTCAGCTAATGCAGAAATGAAAAACGTAACAGAAAACAAAAGTCTAAAGGCAGAGAATCCAGACTTTTGCAACAGTGAAATTCATGATCCAAAAGATCAGGAAAATATAAAAGAAAACAAGGAGAACAAAGAAATGACAACAATCACAGTAAACGTAACAGGAATGATGTGTGGACATTGTGAAGCACATGTGACAAAGGCAGTAAAAGAGGCATTTGGAGTGGAAGATGTAGTTTCCTCCCATGAAAAAGGAACCACAGTGATCCATGCTCCGGAGAAACTGGATGAGGATAAGATCCGCGAAGTGATCAAAGAAGCCGGCTATGAAGTAACCGGTATTACACAGGAATAAAAAACAAAAAGGGGATTTTATGGAAAACCAGAACCAGACACCACATAAAAGACGTGTCCGTTATAAAGGAAAATATCCGAAGAAATTCGAAGAGAAATACAAGGAATTACAGCCTGAGAAATATAAAGATACCATTGAACACGTGATTCAGAAAGGAAATACCCCGGCGGGAATGCATATCTCCATTATGGTTAAGGAAATCCTTGATTTTCTTAATATCCAGCCGGGCGAAACCGGATTTGATGCCACATTGGGCTATGGCGGCCATACGAAAGCGATGCTTCAGTGTCTGAATGGCAAGGGCCATATTTATGCAACAGATGTAGACCCTGAGGAATCCGCCAAAACAAAGAAACGTCTGGCAGAGCAGGGATTCGGGGAAGAACTGCTGACAGTAAAGCTTCAGAACTTCTGCACCATTGATGAGATTGCCAAAGAGGTTGGAGGATTTGACTTTATTCTGGCAGATCTCGGTGTTTCATCCATGCAGATTGATAACCCCAAAAGAGGTTTCTCTTTTAAAACAGACGGACCTCTGGATCTGCGCCTGAATCAAGAAACCGGCATCAGTGCAGCCCAGCGTCTGGATACCATTTCCAGAGAGGAGCTTGCGGGAATGCTCTGTGAAAATTCTGATGAACCATACTGTGAGGAACTCGCCAAAGCCATTACAGATGAGATCCGCAGAGGCAATCATATTGATACTACCACAAAACTGCGTCAGGTAATCGAAAAAACTCTTGATTTCCTTCCTGAAAAAGAAAAGAAAGAGACAATTAAGAAGACCTGTCAGCGAACCTTCCAGGCACTGCGAATTGATGTTAACCATGAGTTCGAAGTACTGTATGAATTTATGGAGAAGCTTCCGGATGCTTTGCGTCCGGGCGGACGTGTGGCAATCCTTACCTTTCATTCCGGTGAAGACAAGCTGGTAAAGAAAGCGCTTAAAGCAGGATACAAGGAGGGAATCTACTCAGACTATGCAAAAGATGTGATCCGCCCCTCAGCCAAAGAGTGCACACAGAATCCAAGAGCCCGTTCCACAAAGATGCGCTGGGCTATAAAGGCTGAATAAAGTTCTAATAAATGTTTGTGAATTACTCGGTAACTGAGTTACCAGAGCATCTGAAAAAAGGCGGGATACCGCCTTTTTTCAGGGTGCATCCATGACGCCACTACTGTTTGCTCTTTAGAGCTATACAGCTGCTTTTATTATTTCCGGTGTTTTCAGTCCGGTTACGGACAGTTCTTTTGCACTGTCCACTGTAAGAAATCAGATAACACAGGAAAGTATACAAAGTTGCATTATTTTGTAGAATTGCTATGAACTATGAACAATTGACGTATTTTGTAAACAAAAGTATACTATGCTTATTAAAAGAACGAAGGAAAGAAGCCAGGAGATTACACCTGACAACAGAGGAGTAATACTGGGGAAAGGAATTGAACGGTATGGCTCACTGATGAAGAGCTTTATGGGCAATATCTGAGCGGTGACGAGACAGGACTTGAACTGTTGATAAAAAAATACGGCGACCCGCTGACCTTATACATCGATGGTTATCTGCATGATGTCCACGAAGCGGAGGATTTAATGATGGAAACCTTTTCCTGGCTGTTTACGAAAAAGCCCCGCATCCGGGATGGATGTTTTAAGGCTTATCTCTATAAAGCAGCGCGTCACATGGCATTACGCCACAAAAGCAGACGGCGGATTATCTTCAGTCTTGACGACCTGACCAGAGAACCGGAGGCACAAACGCTGGTAGAGGAGGTCGTCCGCACAAAAGAACGAAATCAGATCCTGCATCTCTGCATGGACGAGTTAAATCCAGATTATCGGGAAGCTCTTTATCTGACCTATTTTGAGGGCATGAGCTATCAACAGGCCGCTGAGGTCATGGGAAAAAGTGTGAAAGCAGATCACAAATATGGTGTACCGGGGAAAAGAGCGTTTACGCGGATTATTGAAACGGGAGGGTATTACAAATGCTGAAAGATGAGGAACGGATTGCGGAGGTAAAACGGCGTATTGCAAAAAAAGAACAACAGCAGAGACTGCGGCGCAGACGGATTATCTCTGCATGTCTGTATAGCGGCATGTTTTGCAGTAATCGTTGGGGTTTCCTTTGCCATGCCCGGTATTGTCGGACAGATCGAACCCGGTACTTCTTCAGGCTTTGAAACTGCGGCAACAATTTTGGGCGGCAGCACCGCATTGGGATATATAGTGATCGGACTGCTCGCTTTTGTTCTCGGCGCGTGCGTGACGGTTCTGTGCTTCCGCATCCGCCAGCTGGACAAAGAGGAGCAGACGGAGGAACAAAAGGAGGACAATGGGGATGGAGCTGATCAATAATCTTTTTCAATTCGCTGTCACCCTGCTGGGCTTTTGTCTGAGTGGTATCTCGGTATCTGAAAGATCGAAAACAGACCTGTTTCCTGCTGACCTGTTTTTACGGCTGCTTTGCCCTTGGCTCTCTTTACTGGACGCTGTATCTGCTTCTGTTTTCTGAAACGCCGCAGGTCTTTTATGTGTCAGAGTTCGGCTGGATAGCCAGCGTGATTTTTCTTTATCTTCTGCAATACACCCTTTCTTCTGCGGAGGAAAGAGACTTTTCGACACGGAAATCTCTGATAGCTCCTCTGATTGGCATTCCGCTTTGTGTGTTTTACTGTACCTTTGGGGATGTTCTCTCCAATTTGCTCTGGTGTGGCATGATGATCGTTGTTTCTTATCATTCCATCAGAGGGCTTATTTATGCTCTGATACAGACGGGAACGGCACGTAAGATCCGGTATTTTCACATTGGGGTGCTGTGCTATGTGGCGGTGGAGTATGCTCTTTGGCTCTCCGGCTGTCTGTGGCCGGGTTATTCCATTTCCAATCCCTATTGCTGGTTTGATCTTCTGCTTACAGGCTGCCTGTTCGCACTGCTCCCGGCCACAGGAAAGGCGGTGCAGACATGACCTATATTGAAAATGTATTTCTCTGCATTGCTTCGCCCCTGTTGATCGCGGCTCTGTGTATGGGAAAGCGGCAGAGAAAATTCTTTCTGTTCTGCCTTGCCGGAATGGGTGCCTGTCTGCTGTCTGCTTACATCAACACCTTTTTTGCCGCACTTTATAGAGCGGACACCTTTACCACTACTACAGAGATCGCCCCGGTGGTGGAGGAAGTGATGAAATTTCTGCCATTGCTCTTTTATCTGCTGATATTTGAGCCGAAAAGAGAGCAGATAAAAAATACAGCTGTAGTTATAGCTCTTTCCTTTGCCACATTTGAGAACGTCTGCTACCTGATCCAAAACGGAGCCGGACATTTTTCTTTTATTTTCTTCCGTGGTATTGGGACTGGAGCCATGCATGTGATCTGTGGAGCCATTGTCGGCGGTGGTCTTGCATATGTGTGGCAGAGAACATGGCTGAAGATTGCCGGAACCTGCGGTCTGCTGGGAGCAGCAATCACTTTTCACGCAATTTATAATCTTCTGATCGCCTATGGCAGTGCAGCACAGTATATTGCTTATCTGTTGCCTGTACTGATCCTGGCAGCGGGAAAACTGATCTTCCGCAGTTCAATACAATAATATAACCTGATTTTCCGCTTTTGGGAGCTGTTTCGGCAGCTCTCAAATTTTTTTGAAAAAATTTGATTTTCAGGTGAGAGTTTTTCGCTTTTTTTGTACCTATATAAGTGAAAGACTTTTTAGGACTTTTTTGTGAAAGGAGGATGGAAGGCATGTATGATACAGAAAAGCGTATCGAATTGGTAAAAAAACGAATGCATGAATACCACCGCCGCCAGGAGCGGCGCACAGTCTGCCGGCTGTCTGTTCTGTGTACCCTGTTGTTCCTGTCTCTCGTGGGAACAATGGGGATGATGCAAAGCCAGCCAATAGACATCACGGGAATGTACGGCACAATCCTGCTGCATGAGGACGCAGGCGGTTATGTGTTGGTGGCTGTCATTTCCTTTACTGTGGCAGTCGTGATTACTGCATTATGTATCAAATTCAGAAAAAGAGGACAAAAGAGTCAAGACGTAGAAGATCATGTATTAAAGAAAGGAAAGGTGGAAGTATGAAGAAAAAGTGTTTCAAAAAAACTGTTTCATGGGCATTGAGTATCGTTATGTCCGCAACGATGGCGGTAACTCCGGTATTGGCAGACACTTTTACTGATGGTAGTCAGCTGATCGTTTCCGAAGATGCAGGAGAAGAGACTCCGGCAGCTACAATATCCGATGCAGAAGACGAAGGTATGATGGAGCCAGAACATACCTTTGAGATCGAAGATAACTGCGAAGATTCAGGACGTACCGGATTTTCCAGCGAAAATGAGGCAAGCGGGTTTTCCGATGACAGCGTTCTAGCTGCGCAGACAGAAGAAAAAGCGGCTGTTTACCTGGATCCGTCATCTGGAAACGATGGTAATACTGGAGAGAGTGCTAAGTCTGCCGTAAATACTCTTTCGAAAGCCGTAGAGCTTGCACAAGGTGGCGATATTTTTCTTCTTGATTGTGTGGAGGTCGATAGTGATATCAAACTGAGCAATGTGACATTTCGCCCTGGAAAAAGCAATATGTCAGGTATGCTGTATATAAGTAGAGGTAAGGTAACATTAGAAAACATAATAATAAATAATAAAACACCGGATGGTAAGTCTTGCCAGTTCTCTAATTATCCTATTGAAGTGACTGGAAGGTTGGCAACATTGACTATAGCGGATGGTACTGAGATTGGACCGTTCCCGGGAAACAGTTGTATTATTGTATCACACGATAGTACTGTAAATCTGAATGGTGGTAAAATCCTGGGAGATAAGCAGAACACAGTTGAATATGGCGGTGGAATATATGCGGAACATGCAACTGTCAATGTGAATGGAGGTACAATCAGTGGACATAGTGCAACGTATGGCGGTGGAATATTTTCGTCTTACTCAAACATTAAAATAAACGGGGGTACAATCAGTGATAATCAGTCAATAAGAGGCAGTGGAATATATGCGATAAATGATTCAAACGTAAGTTTAAAAGGAGGCAGTATTATTCATAATAAAAGTGGACAGGGCGCAGGTGTCTACTTGTCTATTTCTAAATTGTTTATAAATGGGGAAAGCTGCCAGATCACCCAAAATACAGTAACAACAGAACCTTCTCCTAAAGATATGCGCGGCGAAGGTGGCGGAATTTATCTGATTTATTCTGAAGCAGAAATTGAATCTGGAACCATCAACAAAAATACAGCCATTGCAGCAGCTCCTGACGAAAACGGTAATATCCAGGGCGGATTAGGTGGTGCAATTTCAGCAAAGTATTCAAGAGTAACCATCAAAGGAGATACAAAAATCCGTAATAACAGTGCGGGTAACCGTGGAGGTGCGATATACACAGAGGGAACGAACAATGATTCTAGTCTGCTTAATATAGAAGGTGGAACTATCAGCGGCAATCATGTGAATGGAAGCGGAGCCGGTATATTCGCTATATGTTCTAGGGGAAACAAACATAATATGGATGTGAACATTTCCGGTGGAACGATAACAAATAATTACAGCGGAACAGGAGAGAATGAAGAAGAAAATGCGATCGTCTTGATGGGGTGGGATCCGAATCTGACTGAAGATACCGGTTTCGCAGATCTGCATCTTAGTGACAGTCCGGTAATAACGGGAAGCGTAACACTTTCAGATGATAATAATTATGGGCCTCGTATATATGTAGGTAAATCTTTGCAATTATCAGACAAACATATTTTGGTGACACCTACATATGGAAAAGCTGATTTAATTGCGGTTGAATATGAGAATGATTCAGCAGCTGAATCGTTTGAGTCACAATTCTATTCAAATGGTATGAGCAAACTGGTAAGAGATGGAAAGTATTTAAAATGGGCTCTGGTAAAGCCAAAAGTCCAAGTTTCAGCGGACAAAGAAAAAGGCTGTCCGTCTTCTAAAATTGTTTTAACGGCAAAGGCAACGCATGTGCTTGACGATAAAGGCATTACGTACAGCTATCAATGGTATAAAGATGATCAGATCCTGAATAGTCAGACAGGAGAAACTCTTACAGTCTCTGAGGCGGGAACCTATAAAGTGGAGGTAACAGCTACAAGTCAAGCAGGAGTGAATTCCACAGAGACAGCATCTATTGTAATTCCTGCGTTTGAACATTCTTATTCCTGGCAGTTTGATAAAACAAATCACTGGGAGCACTGCAGCATTGGAAATGAGAATACAACTCAGGAAGCACATACATTTGGTAACTGGGTAGTGACAAAACAGGCATCAATCGGAGCAGAAGGAGAGAAGGAACGAACCTGTACGGTTTGTGGATACACAGAAAAAGAAACAATCCCATCGATCTACATCCCAAGCTACCCTGTAACAGGTATCAAGGTATCTCAGGACACCCTTATGCTTACAAAGAAGGACGAGACTGCACAGCTTTCCGCGGAAGTGGTTCCATCATATGCAGATAATACGCGGGTAACATGGAAGTCCAGTGATGAAAGTGTGGTAACTGTAGACGAAAAGGGTAAAGTAACCGCCGTTGGAAATGGAACAGCTACAATCACAGTCACATCCGTAAGCGGAAATTATACCGCAACGGTAGCCGTAACCGTAAAGATTCCTGTAGAAATTGAGAAGATCTCGATTGAAGCAGAGAAGGAAACACTGACGAAGATTGGTGAATCCACAGAACTGAAAGTTAAGATCGAACCTGAGAACGCAGACGCTCAGAAGCTGATCTGGAAGTCTGACAATGAAATGGTTGCTGCTGTAGATGAGAATGGTAAAGTAACAGCAATCGGAAATGGAATGGCAATAATCACAGTAACTACAGAGTATGGAAAAAACACAGCTTCAATAATAATCACAGTGAAGATCCTTGATAAGCCTGTAATTAACAAAACAAAAGGGTTCGGACGCTTAAAAGTCCGTTCTGTAAACCAGACGAAAACTTCCATAACCTTAGAATGGAGTAAACTTGATGGTGTGGACGGATATTTGGTATATGGAAACCGCTGCAATACAAGTACAAAGACATACAAATACAAAAAGCTTGCCACTATTACAAACGGACGTACATGGACACATAAAAACCTGAAGAAAGGCACTTTCTATAAATATATCGTAAAAGCATATAAGATAGTAGATGGCAAAAAGGTAGTGACAGATACATCTGCCTCCATACATGTAATCACACAGGGCAGCAAATACGGAATTGCAAGATCTGTTTCCGTAACTAAGATCGGAAACAAAAAGAATGTTTCAAAAATAACCCTGAAAAAAGGAAAAACAGCACAGATCACAGTAAAAGAAATAAAAAAGGACAAAAAGATCAGACACCACAGAAATCTCTGCTATGAAAGCAGCAATACAGCAGTAGCCACTGTTACCCCGGAGGGGCTTATCCAGGCAGTTGGTAAAGGAACCTGTACGATATGGGTATATGCACAAAATGGTGTATATGCGGCACTGACGGTTACTGTGAAATGATAAAACATGATATCATCTGAATATATATAAACTACGGCCACCAGCTAATCCAGTGACCATAAGCAACGGGGCAGCACACATTTCAGCAAGAGTTGGATCGAAGCGTTTTGTTTTTTATATTCAAGTACTGACGAAAAAAAGCCATAAGTGACTCCAACAGCTATCATTTGTTCTGATTCTGTTTTCTACAAAAGAAATAAAAAATATTAAGATATTAGAAAATCATAGGTATATAATCTTTAACACCAAAAACCGGATTGAGTTTATTCTGCTCAATCCGGTTTTGCCCTATTCCCTTTCTCTTTTTAAAGTTTAACTTTTTCAGATGAAGAAAAAAAGGGCTGCCATATACAGAACGCTATGGAAATGTTGTTATACTATGATGCATTACAAAGCTTTTTCAGCTTTAATATATCCTGATTAGTGCTATAATATTCTAAAATGTTAATAGACATACATTTTTTATTTCCAAAATGTTGATTTCTATACATTTTTTATTTCCAAAATGTTGATGCTCGAACTATAATAGTTACTGTAGATATTTTTATATTATTTGTTGATAGGAGGATTTTATAAGTAACTGAATACATTGACTAACAGGATTAAATGTGTTTAAATATACTCAAAGGAGTAAAAGGTTATGAACACATCAAATATCACAAATTATAAGCCAAAAGATTTTGCGGAACTGTTAGGCGTATCCGTTAAGACATTACAACGCTGGGACAGAGAAGGGATTCTAAAGGCAGACCGAACCCCAACTGATAGACGTTATTACACTTACGACCAATATCTTCAATTCAAAGGCATAAATACCGAAAATGATATGCGACAAGTGGTTATTTATACAAGAGTGTCTACAAGAAATCAAAAAGATGATTTACAAAATCAAGTCGCGTTTTTACGACAGTTTTGTAATGCTAAAGGAATTATTGTTGATCAATGTATTGAAGATTATGGAAGTGGTCTTAATTATAACCGTAAAGAATGGAATAAACTGTTAGATGCAGTAATGGAGGGAAAAATCAAAACCATAATAATCACCCATAAAGATAGATTTATCAGATTTGGTTATGATTGGTTTGAAAAATTCTGTATGAAGTTCAATACGACCATAGTGGCAGTCAATAATGAAGAACTATCACCACAAGAAGAACTTGTACAGGATATTGTTTCGATCCTTCATGTTTTCTCTTGCAGGCTGTATGGACTTCGTAAGTATAAAAAACAAATAGAGAGGGATGAGGAAATTGCGAAAGAGCTTCAAGACGGAAATAAACCCGTCAGAGGAACAGAAGATCAAGATCCGTAAGACAATAGGAACTTGCAGGTTTATCTACAACTTCTATCTTGCTCATAATAAAGAACTTTATAATAATGGCGAAAAATTTATGAGCAGCAATAAGTTCAGAGTCTGGCTTAATAATGAATATCTTCCACAACATCCGGAGTATTCATGGATCAAGGAAGCTTATTCAAAAGCAGTAACGCAGGCAGTGAACAACGGACAGACCGCATTTACAAGATTTTTCAATCATGAAAGTGCCTTTCCTAATTTCAAAAAGAAAGGCAGATCTGATGTGAAGATGTATTTTGTAAAGAATAATCCAAAAGATTGTCGATGCGAAAGACATAGGATCAACATCCCGTCACTTGGCTGGGTTCGTATCAAAGAAAAAGGATATATCCCAACCACAAAAGATGGATATGTTATTAAAAGCGGTTCCGTTTCAATAAAAGCTGACAGATTTTATGTTTCCGTTCTTGTAGAGATCCCTGATAACAAAATAACTGATGATCCTAATGAGGGAATAGGCATTGATCTTGGATTAAAGGAATTCGCCATTGTTTCTAATGGTAAAACTTATAAGAACATTAACAGATCAGCAAGACTTAAAAAGCTTGAAAAACAACTTATTCGGAAACAGAGAAGTCTCTCGCGAAAATATGAAAATTTAAAGAAAGGAGAGTCCACTCAAAGAGCAAATTTACAAAAACAAAAGCGCAAGGTACAGAAACTTCATCATAAGATAGATAATATCCGCACTGATTACATTAACAAAACAATCGCTGAGATAGTAAAAACCAAACCATCTTATATAACGATTGAAGACTTAAATGTAAAAGGCATGATGAAAAACAGACATCTTTCAAAAGCAGTTGCATCACAGAAGTTTTATGAATTTAGAACAAAACTTCAAGCCAAATGCAGGGAAAAAGGAATTGAACTTCGAGTAGTAGATAGATGGTATCCATCGTCTAAAACCTGTCACTGTTGCGGTGCTGTCAAGAAAGATTTAAAACTTTCAGATAGGATCTTTAAATGCAGTTGTGGTTATGTCGAAGATAGGGATTTCAATGCTGCTTTAAATCTGAGAGATGTCACGACTTACGAAATTGCATAACGAAACGCAAACGTGAGTATGTACCGAAGGCTATTTCGGGAATTTACGACTATGGAGTGTACAAGAACCTGTGAGTAGATATGATCTCGTTCAATCCAAAGCATACACGATGAAGTAGTAAGTAGAACTCGTGAGAGTCTACATTATCTCGATGTGCGTATATTTGCACACGCTTTGAGTGGCAGGAAATGCCTTATGATAAGAAAACAACTCTTAATCGGAATACTGGCAGCTATGACTGTCGCGCTGCCAGCTGTCGGCATATATGCCGGTTCCGCAGAAGCCAGTGAAATCCAAAGCAGCAATGAAGACACGGTGTCCGGTAATAAAGGAGCCAGTATCGACAAAGCCGTGACATTACAGAATTCCGTAAAAATGACAGACCAAATCTCTGCGGCAGTCAATGGAGAAAATATTATGTTCAGTCCCACAAGCCTTAATTTTGCGCTGGGCATGATCGCAGAAGGTGCAGAAGGAGAGACAAAAGAAGTTCTATGTAATTACCTGGGAACCGATGATTTTGCATCTTATGCAAAGGAATATCTGAACAAGATTAAAGAATATAATACTGAAGATGAGAGTTACGGATATAAGTCAAAATTAAAGATTGCAGATGCAGTCTGGGTGGATAATAATCTGACATTACAGGAAGAATTTAAAAATTCAGTAACGAACGGTTTTGGGGCGGAAGTGGAAAATGTAGATTTTTCCGCTGCAGAGAAAACATGCGGTATCATTAATTCCTGGTGTGACAAAAATACGGAAGGGCTGATCCCGAAAATCATAACCCCGGATCTGATCAATGATACTACCGGACTGTGCTTAACTAATTCACTATATTTTGAGTCCGGATGGAGTGGAGAACCCTGGAATGTTTCTGATACAGAAGAGAAGTTTGGAAACAATGAAAAGACAAAATACATGACCTGTGCCGGAGACAGGTATTATGAAAATGATAAGGCAACAGCATTTGACAGAGAGTATGCAAACGGACTGAGTTTTGTCGGAATCCTGCCTGTCGATGAAGGCGATTTTACACTTGAGGATCTGGATATTGGTGGACTCCTGAAATCTCAGCCAGAGTATGACGAAGTACAATGTAAGATGCCAAAACTTGATTTTGAGACTACCGCCATCCTAAATGACATACTCTCAAGCCTGGGGCTTGATAATATATTTTCCAGCAACGCTGATTTCTCCGGTATTGCAGACAAAAATGTAAATGTAGATACGATACTGCAGAAAACAAAACTGGAACTGGATGAAAACGGCACGAAAGCAGCAGCGGTGACAGCAGTTATCATGGAATGTATGTCAGCTGTAGAGGAGAAAGAACCAGTTATCAAAAATGTGGAACTCACTCGTCCTTTTGCCTTCCTGATCTATGACAGGAGCAATAACGAAATACTGTTTATGGGAAAAGTAATGACCGTTTCCTGATGAAAAGGGGATGCCATGCGTGGCATCCCTCTTCATGAATTATTTTTTTCTGTTCTCAAAATAAACAAAACGGTCAATTGCATCCAGAATATCTTTAAAAGTATCCCTTGGAGCCTCCTCTATATAGGATTTGAGGATTTCAGTTTCGTTTTTACGGAATCTTCCGTAAAAGATATCATATAAATTATGTCCGCGGAGACAGATACGGATTTCTTCCATATGTTCTCTGATATCTGTAGTATTTTTGAGAGCATGGCCGATCATTTCTGTGAGATGCTGACCGCTTTTTAATTTGTATAGATATTCATTCCACTTTTTCAACAGGATTTCGTAGAAATCATCCTCACTTTTTATCACTCCGATTTTTTCCATTATCTTCGGATCCAGGAAATAATTCTCAAAGGAATAATACTTCAGGATCAGAACATTTTCTCGAGTCACACGCGGTAGTCTGTCCATATCCTCACGGTTACGAGCCTCATAATACCTGCACAGGGAAGAAGCCAGTTCTTCTGCATCTTTACCATCCCCATCCCGGATCATCAGGAAATTATCACGCAGATATGTCTAATATTGTGGTTTTATCACAATAACAAATATGATGTGAATCATGAAGTACACGGTATTCCCTTGGTGTACATCCATAACACTCCATAAAATATTTGGAAAAATAACTCAGGTGATTAAATCCACACAGCATGGCAATTTCCGTAATACTTTTCCGGGTGGTACACAGAAGCTGACAGCTGATTTTCAACCTGTATGCATTCAGAAAGTCAACCGGTGACTGTTGCATATAATGCTTAAAAATCTGGCAGCACTTACTAGGAAACGACTTCTGAGGAATCCGGCATAAGCTCTGTTCTGATTAAATCCAAAAAGCTCACCTCGTGTACGATTTTTATAAAAATCAAAGACTATTCTGATAGATTTCCATATATGAGAATACTATAATTATAGCATCTGCAAAAGTAAAAAATCAATCGGAAACAATGTAGTGATTGGCGCAGGAAGTGTGGTATCCAAAGATATCCCTGATAATATGATCGCAGCTGCCCTGGAAAGTAAACTGATCGTGACTACGCTGAAATAAATTATAAAGGGATGGTGAAGGAGGATGTTTAGTAACATATAGTCAACATGATAGAATAAATGTTTATACTCTATCTTGCATCTTCTATTTATTCATGTTAAAATCTTAAGATGTCAAAAATACAATATATATGAGATAAAAAACAGCAGTGAGCTGTTATGAAGATAGGAGATAACAATTAAATGGCAATGAGTCCGATGATGCAGGAATACTGCAAGACAAAGGAACAATATAAAGACTGCATTTTATTCTACCGTCTGGGAGATTTTTATGAAATGTTTTTTGATGATGCATTACTTGTCACCAGGGAACTGGAGATTACCCTTACAGGAAAAGACTGCGGATTAGAGGAGAGGGCACCCATGTGTGGTGTCCCTTATCATGCTGCGGAGACTTATATCAATCGTCTGATCGAGAGAGGACATAAGGTAGCAATCTGTGAGCAGGTAGAGGATCCTAAAAAAGCCAAAGGACTGGTAAAGCGTGAGGTTGTAAGGATCGTAACCCCAGGAACCACACTGGATGCTGCTGCTCTTGATGAGACAAAGAATAATTACCTGATGTCTATTGTGTCTATGGAAGAACATTTCGGATGCGCTATTGCAGACATTACAACAGGTGACTGTTTCCTTACAGAGGTGGACAAACCTCAGAAACTTCTTGATGAGATCAATAAATTTGTTCCTGCAGAGATTATCTGTAATGATTCTTTTTATATGTCTAATATAGATACAGATGACTTGCAGAACCGTCTTGGGATCTGTGTTTTTTCATTGGATTCCTGGTATTTCGATGACGAGTTGTGCCGCCGCACACTAAAAGATCATTTTCATGTAGGTTCTCTGGAGGGATTGGGCGTTGGTGATTATGACTGCGGGATCATTGCTGCAGGAGCTCTTTTCTTATATCTAAAAGAAACCCAGAAGACAGCCTTGTCCCATATGACAACTATCCGTCCCTATGCAGCAGAGAAATATATGCTTATCGACAGTTCCAGCCGCAGAAATCTGGAACTTGTGGAAACCCTGAGAGAGAAACAGAAAAGAGGTTCTCTTCTCTGGGTACTGGATAAGACAAAAACAGCAATGGGAGCCAGAACTCTCCGCAGTTATGTGGAACAGCCACTGATCGACAGAGATGAGATTGAACAACGTCTGGAAGCACTGGAAGAGTTAAATAAAAACGGAATGCTCCGGGATGAGATCAGGGAATATCTGGGACCTGTTTATGACCTGGAACGACTGATCAGCCGTATCAGTTATAAATCTGCGAATCCAAGAGATCTGATCGCATTTGCTTCTTCGCTGGAAATGCTTCCTTATATAAAACAGGTTTTAAAAGAATTTAAAACACCTCTGCTTCAGAAAATCTATGAGGATATGGATTCGCTGGAGGATGTGACAGATCTGATCAAACGTGCCATCGTGGAAGATCCGCCTCTTGCACAGAAGGATGGAGGCATTATTAAAGAGGGCTATAATGAAGATGTAGATAAATTCCGCCGTTCCAGGACAGATGGTAAGAAATGGCTTTCAGAACTGGAGGCCAAAGAGCGGGAGCGTACAGGCATCAAAACAATGAAGATCAAATATAATCGCGTATTTGGTTATTCACTGGAGATCACCAATACTTTTAAAGATCTGGTGCCGGATAATTATATCCGTAAACAGACGCTTACCAATGCAGAGCGATACATTACCCAGGAGTTAAAAGAACTGGAAGACCTGATCCTTGGGGCAGAGGATAAGCTGTATGCTCTGGAATATGAACTGTTCTGTGATGTGAGAGATGCAGTCGGGAAAGAAGTTATGCGGATCCAGAAGACTGCCAAGGCAGTGGCTGCACTGGATGTGTTTGCTTCTCTTGCACTGGTTGCGGAAAGAAATCATTTTGTACGTCCGAAGACAAATACAACAGGTGTGATAGATATTAAAAACGGCCGTCATCCTGTTGTGGAACAGATGATAGAGAACGATATGTTTATTGCGAATGATACATATCTGGATAACCATAAGAAAAGGGTATCCATTATCACAGGTCCGAACATGGCAGGTAAGTCTACCTACATGAGACAGACTGCCCTGATCGTACTGATGGCACAGATCGGAAGCTTTGTCCCTGCTGAAAAAGCAAACATTGGAATTGTTGACAGGATTTTCACCCGTGTGGGTGCCTCTGATGATCTGGCAAGTGGTCAGAGTACCTTTATGGTAGAGATGACAGAGGTTGCCAATATTTTGAGGAATGCAACTGCAAGAAGCCTTCTGATTCTTGACGAGATCGGACGTGGCACCAGTACATTTGACGGTCTTGCCATTGCCTGGGCTGTGATCGAGCATATCAGCAATACAAAGCTTTGTGGTGCAAAGACATTATTTGCCACCCATTATCATGAGCTTACTGAACTGGAGGGTAAAATTCCGGGAGTTAATAACTACTGTATTGCTGTCAAGGAAAAAGGGGACGATATTGTATTTCTGCGTAAGATCGTTCAGGGCGGCGCAGACAAAAGTTATGGTATCCAGGTTGCCAAGCTTGCCGGTGTTCCGGATTCTGTGATCCAGAGAGCAAAGGAACTGGTGGAGGAACTAAGTGATGCGGATATTACGGCAGCAGTAAAAGACCTGACATCTGCGAAAAAGAAAAAGCCTGTATACGATCAGATGGATATGGCACAGATGTCTCTGTTCGATACAGTTAAGGATAACGATATCATTGATGAGATAAAAGGTCTTGATATGGGGAATATGACTCCTATCGAGGCAATGAATACACTTTATAACCTGCAGAACAAGATTAAGAACAGATGGTGATAAAAGTTGAGAAAAATTGCAGTATTAGACCAGCAGACCATAGATAAGATCGCTGCCGGTGAGGTAGTGGAACGTCCGTCCTCCATTGTGAAGGAGCTTGTGGAAAATGCAATTGATGCAGGAGCAACTGCTGTAACAGTGGAGATCACAGACGGCGGCAAAAAGATGATACGTATCACAGATAATGGCGGGGGTATGGAAAGAGATCAGGTACCCCTGGCATTTTTGCGTCATGCCACCAGTAAGATTGAGAAGGTTGAGGATCTGGAACACATTGCGTCTCTTGGATTTCGCGGTGAGGCTTTGTCCAGTATTGCTGCTGTTGCACAGGTGGAACTGATCACAAAAACCCCATCTGCATTAAGCGGCGTCCGTTATGTGATCAACGGTGGTGTACAGGAGTCTTTAGAGGATATGGGAGCACCGGAAGGAACTACTTTCCTGGTGAGAAATCTTTTTTACAATACACCTGCTAGAAGCAAGTTCCTGAAATCAGATACTACGGAGGGAAATTATGTCAGCACTTTGATGGAGCAGCTGGCATTGTCCCATCCTGAGATTTCTTTTAAATATATCCAGAATAAACAGGTGAAGCTTCATACTTCCGGAAATTACAATGTGAAAGATGTGATTTATAATATATATGGAAGAGATATCACCAAAGCACTTCTTGAGGTATCCTACGAGAATGATTTCATGAAGATTGAGGGTTTTGTGGGAAAACCGGAGATTTCCAGAGGTAACCGTACCTTTGAGAATTATTATATTAACGGACGTTTTGTAAAGAACCGGATCATTGCAAAGGGGATAGAGGATGCCTATAAGGGTTTTCTCATGCAGCATAAGTTTCCCTTTGTTTCTCTTCATATTCAGATGGAGGGAAATGATCTGGATGTAAATGTGCATCCAAGCAAGATGGAGGTGCGGTTTGCAAGAGGAACAGAAGTTTATGATGCAGTTTACGAGACAGTCCACAAGGCTCTTACCACAAGAGAAATGATCCAGACAGTGCCTTTTGGAAAAGAAGAACCGATTAAAAAGCAGCAGCCTGTGGTAAAACCGGGGGATGTACCGGAGCCATTTGAAACCAGACGTCGGGCTGAAATTCCGGAGTATCGTCCACAGACTGTAAATACAGCTTCCAGGGTTTCTGAGCATACCGCACTACCACGAGGAACTGTTACAATGGCAGAACAGGCAGTGCGTGAACAGCAGATCTATCAGACTAGGGATCCTCTTACCAAGGCAGAGGAACAGCTTTTTGAGGGAACACTAAGCGATAAAAAGAATGAAGAACAACCGGTATTTTCAGAGACAAAGCAGGAAATTGCAGAACAGAAAACTGCAGAATATCTGAAGACTGCTGTGGATTCAGAAGGAAACAGAAAACAGATAGAACAAAACAAAAATGTAATATCAGAAGAAATCAGACCACAGCAGCTGGAATTATTTGAGGAGAAACTTCTTGCTCCTGAATCCCGAAGCCGTCATCAGCTGATCGGACAGATTTTTGATACTTACTGGCTTGTTCAGTTTGAGGATAAATTTTTTATTATCGACCAGCATGCGGCACATGAAAAGGTTTATTATGAGCGTTTCGTAAAAAGGTTTCGTGAGCAGACAGTAGAATCCCAGTATCTCAGTCCGCCGCTGATCGTATCCCTGAATCTTCAGGAAGAAGCTCTTCTTAAGGCTAACCGTAAATATTTCGAGGATTTTGGATTTGAGATTGAACCATTTGGCGGTAAGGAATACTGTATCAATGCAGTCCCGGCCAATCTGTACGGTCTTACGGAGGAAGAACTTTTTCTGGAAATGCTTGACAATCTTGCTTCTGAGAAGGATAAGGATCCACTTGGAATCTTTGCTTCCAGACTGGCCACCATGGCATGTAAGGCTGCGGTAAAGGGAAATCACCAGATGTCCGACCGGGAAGCAAATGCCTTGATCGATGAACTGCTCACACTGGAGAACCCCTATCACTGTCCTCATGGAAGACCGACGATTATTTCCATGACTAAAACAGAACTGGAAAAGAAATTTAAACGTATTGTATAGTTTATATAAAGGAGCTATTATGAAAAAGCCACTGATCGTTCTTACAGGACCGACGGCAGCAGGAAAAACCCATCTATCCATCGCTCTTGCGAAAGCAGTAAACGGAGAGATCATTTCTGCTGATTCCATGCAGGTCTACAAATATATGGATATTGGATCAGCTAGAGATCCTGCTGCAGGAGGAGATGCAGGGAGTAAAGCATTATCTGGTAGATGAACTGCTGCCTCAGGAAGAATTTCATATCGTGAAATTCCAGCAGATGGCAAAAGCTGCCATGAAAGAAATTTATGCCAAGGGGAAAATTCCTGTTCTGGTAGGAGGAACCGGATTTTATATACAGGCTATTACAAAGGATATTGATTTTACTCAGGCAGAGCAGGAAGACGGATACCGTCAGGAGCTGGAACAGCTTGCTGCAGAGAAGGGAAATGAATATCTGCACCAGATGCTTTTGGATGTTGATCCTGTCAGTGCCGGGGAAATCCACGCCAATAATGTAAAACGTGTGATCAGGGCACTGGAGTTTTATCATCAGAACCAGTCGCCGATCTCCGCACATAATCAGGAGCAGAAGGAACACGAAACCCCTTATAATCTGGCATATTTTGTGCTGAATGTACCAAGGGAACTTCTTTATAAACGGATTGATGACCGTATTGATGAGATGTTAAAAGAGGGACTCCTTGAGGAAGTGCAGAAGTTAAAAGATATGGGATACCACAGGGGGATGGTTTCCATGCAGGGACTTGGATATAAAGAAATCCTTGCATATCTGGATGGCGAGTATCCGTTAGAGGAAGCGGTCAGGATCCTGAAAAGAGATACCAGACATTTTGCAAAACGCCAGCTGACCTGGTTTCGCAGGGAGAAGGATACCATCTGGATGAATAAGGATGAATTTGACTATAATGAAGACAGAATCCTTGATGAAATGCTGAAGGTATGCAGGGACAGAGGAATTTTATAACCGAATTTTTCTTAAAAATCACTGATACAGAATAAGTGAAATTCAGAGATAAAATAAAGATAATAATGCAAACAGAAATGAGGACGAAACAAATTATGAAAGAAATGTACGCACAGCTTGGGATTTCTTCGAGGTTTATGACTTTGGTCATAAGATTGAGGAATCTTTAAAAGAAAGATTTGAAAAATTTGATAAAACGGCAGAATATAACCAGATGAAGGTGCTTCTTGCCATGCAGAAAAATAAAGTAAGCGCAGAATGCTTCGGAAGTTCTTCCGGTTATGGATATGACGATATTGGCCGTGAAACACTTGAAAAGGTTTATGCAGATACTTTCCATACGGAAGCCTGTCTGGTACGCCCGCAGATCACATGCGGAACTCACGCGCTGGCCATTGCCTTATTCGGTAATCTCCGTCCGGGTGATGAACTTCTGGCACCTGCCGGAAAGCCTTACGATACTCTGGAAGAGGTGATCGGCATCCGCCCGTCAAAAGGTTCTCTCGCAGAATATGGAGTAAGTTACCGTCAGGTGGAACTGTTAGAAGACGGAACCTTTGATT
>NZ_JBWJVQ010000125.1:0-2800 GCF_056339875.1 Blautia sp. ZXY-1-C6 | reverse complement strand
CTGATAACTGCCTTTCCGACAATCTCATCAAATGTCACAAAACTGGTGCTTTTCCAGCAACGGGAGTCTTTGGAATGATTGCGATTATCACCCAGGACGAAATAGCTGTTTTCAGGAACTTCATACGGGCCAAAGCTGCCCCTTGGTTTTTCCGGAACGAAACTGTCATCCAGAGGAATCTCTGAATCATTGATATAGACTTTGCCGTCCTTAATCTGTACTTTTTCTCCCGGAAGTCCGATGACTCGTTTGATGAAAAGCTTGCTTTCGTCATCCGGGTATTTGAAAATAACAATGTCAAAGCGTTCCGGATCTTTTATTTTTTTTGATATTTCATGTCCGAAGAAATCCAGATTGAGTCCATATGCAAGGCGGAATCCGAAAATACGGTCTCCTGTCATAATGGTTTTTTCCATTGATTCGGAAGGAATTTTGGCATTGATCAGTACTACGCTATTCACAAGCGTTACGATCACTACTACTATGATGATCATTTTTGCGTAATCCCATATTTCTTTCCAGATTCTCATGATAAGCCTCCTCAAGATTTTCCTCTTTGATGATTTTACAGAAAAGCTCCGGTGCCGGCGCCACAAAGGTCTGGTCTGTCTCCGGAATTACTAACCTGTATGCATGGAGAAGCTGATGCCTGACTCCATGGCGGATGTATTGCTTATTAAATTCAGAATCTCCGTATTTGGTGTCTCCAAGCAATGGATGTCCTGTTCCTGCAAGGTGAGCACGAATCTGGTGAGTACGGCCTGTGATCAGCTCAACTTCCAGAAGAGTTATTTTTCCGTTGCTGCCAAGAGGACAATATTTCGTTTCAATCGGCAGGGAATCTTTGAATTCCTGTCTGCTTACGATTACTTTGTTTGTTTTTTTATCTTTGTGCAGATAACCCCTGATATGATCCGGTTTTTCTATTTTGCCTTTTGTGAGGCAGATATAGTATTTGTGAAGTGTTCTGTCGTGGAATATCCTGGACAGAAACTGCAGACCGGCAAGGCTTTTACCTGCACAGACCATTCCGCTGGTATTACGGTCAAGTCGGTTACATACAGAAGGTCTGAAGGTTTTGAGCTGTTCTTCTGTAAGATCACCTTTCTTTAAAAGGTAGCCGGTCAGATATTCTACAAGGGACGGTTCCCCGTCATATGCCGGCTGTGAAAGCATCCCTGCCGGTTTATTGATGATAATGATATCAGGATCCTCGTAAACAATATCCAGTTCGCAGTATGCTCTTGCTGCCTGACTGCTTCCTGCAAATTTATCGAAAGTTTCATCACTCAGAAACAGTTTGATGGTGTCGCCTTTGAGAAGTTTTTCGTTTCCTGTGGCTTTCTTTCCATTTAGAGTGATGTTCTTTTTGCGAAGCATTTTGTAAAAAAAACTTTTAGGTGCTTCTCTGAGAAGCTTGGCCAGATATTTATCAAAGCGCTGGCCCGCTTCATTTTCTTCTATAATAAATTCTTTCATATTTAATTGTTCCTGTATAATTATACCAAACTCCGAAATAACACATTGCTATAGATATATTTTGTAATTGAATTCCGGCGACTACAGACACAATGCCAGAATGGTCTGTCGGATCAGTTCGTTTCTGGAAAGATCCGGATATTTTTCGTCCGGGGTAAATTTGATTCCTTCTTCCAGACTTTCTCTGTGATCGTTCATGGAATCAAGACGTTCCAGGAACGGACGGAGATCTGTAAAAATTTTCACCGTCACTTTATAACCGTTTTTACGGATGATCTTCTGGGAATTGGTTTCCATGAAAGATGCATCGATTTTCGGATCACTGCTGTAAGCCACTACTGTATTTCCACATACTGCTGCTGCATCAATATAGGCACTTTTTTCATAAAAAGTCATGTAAAGTTCATATGCCATATCCAGACTGCCCTGATGCTCATGGATTTTCTGATATAATCCGGCATCCATTGGTCTGCATTTCAGAATCATGATCAGATTCACCATGGATTTACATGCCGGAAGACAGCCAACTACAGTTACAACTGTCCAGACAGTCATTCTTGTCTTAAAATAGAACCAGGATGTAAAAAAGATGAATAAGGGTACTGCAAAAAGAATTGCAGTGATGATCAGGCGGCGTCTCTTTTCACTTCTGAAATATCCGAAGTTCCCTTTGGATACTTTTGAAGATGTTTTCGCTTTACTTTGTTTTTTATTTCTGTTTTTCTTTTCTGTCACTTACGTCCTCCTCTGGAATTTTTCTTATGTATATTTCTGATAGTATTCTTCTTTGCAGATGCTGAACTGTTTTTGTTATTTTTGCTATTTCTGCTGTTTTTCGCATTCCGACTACTGCCCTGAGTATGCTGTTGGCCTCCATGATTCTCTCGAAGCGGCCGGATCAAACATTTAGGGCCGTAACCTACCAGGTCCATTCTTCCGGTCATTTTGAGGCCTTCCAGCACCAGTTCTCTGTTTGCAGGATTCTTGTACTGCATCAAAGCTCTCTGTATTGCTTTTTCATGGGGGTTCTTCGGCACATATACCTTCTCACCTGTAAGAGGATGGATTCCCGTATAGTACATACAGGTAGAAAGAGTAGAACGGGGTTGGATGAGAAATCCTGTATCCTGTGCCGGGGTAGAGCCAGAATCCCGGACATATTCCGCAAGTTTTACTGCCTCTTTCATGGTACATCCCCGATGGGAGGACATGAAATACGGGACAGCATACTGCTGCTTTCCTGTTTGCCTGTTTGTCACGCATCATATTCCTTAAGAAACTGCTGATAGACGCTGTGACTTGGTTTTCCCATATACTAGGA
>NZ_JBWJVQ010000124.1:0-19235 GCF_056339875.1 Blautia sp. ZXY-1-C6 | reverse complement strand
ACGTCACGGTACATTCTTTGAGATGCTTGGTAATTTCTCCTTTGGTGACTATTTCAAGACAGAAGCCATCCACTGGTCCTGGGAATTCCTTACAGAGGTAGTAGGACTGGATGCAAACCGTCTTTATCCTTCCGTATATCTGGAAGATGATGAAGCATTTGACATCTGGAACAAAGAAATCGGAATCCCTGCTGACAGAATTTTCCGTTTTGGAAAAGAAGATAACTTCTGGGAGCATGGTGCAGGTCCCTGTGGTCCATGTTCAGAGATCTATTATGACCGTGGAGAGAAGTATGGTTGCGGAAAACCTGGCTGTACAGTAGGATGTGACTGTGACCGTTACATGGAAGTATGGAACAACGTATTTACCCAGTTTGAGAACGATGGAAACGGAAATTATACAACACTGAAACAGAAGAACATTGATACAGGTATGGGTCTGGAACGTCTGGCAGTTGTTGTGCAGGACGTAGATTCCATCTTCGATGTAGATACTATCTGCGCACTGCGTAACCTGGTATGTAAGATCTCCGGAAAAGAATACGAGAAGAATTATAATGATGACGTATCCATCCGTCTGATCACAGACCATATCCGTTCTGCAACATTTATGATCTCCGACGGTATCATGCCTACAAACGAAGGCCGCGGTTATGTACTCCGCCGTCTGATCCGTCGTGCAGCACGTCACGGACGTCTTCTTGGAATCGAAGGCACCTTCCTTGCAAAATTAAGTGAAGAAGTGATCAATGGTTCCAAAGCAGGATATCCGGAGCTGGAAGAGAAGAAAGAATTTATCTTTAAAGTTCTCACAAATGAAGAAAACCAGTTCAACAAGACCATTGACCAGGGTCTTCGTATCCTTGGAGAGATGGAAGATGAGATGAAAGCAGCAGGAGAGAAAACACTTTCCGGCGAAAATGCATTCAAATTATATGATACTTACGGATTCCCGATGGATCTTACAAAAGAGATCCTTGAGGAAAAAGGATATGATATCGATGAAGCTGGCTTCCAGAAATGTATGGAAGAGCAGAGAAACAAAGCACGTTCTGCACGTGAAGTGACAAACTACTATGGGTGCTGACGCAACTGTATATGATGATATCGATGTAAATGTTACAACAGAATTCGTAGGATACGATCATCTTACCTTTGATTCCAAAGTAACAGTCCTTACAACAGAGACAGAGATCGTAAACTCCCTGATGGAAGGACAGAAAGGAACTGTCTTTACAGAGCAGACTCCATTCTATGCAACTATGGGTGGACAGGTCGGAGATACAGGTGTGATCGAAACTGCAAACGGTAAGTTCGTAGTAGAAGACACCATCAAGCTTCGCGGCGGCAAATTTGGCCATGTAGGTCATATGGAATCCGGTATGATCTCCACAGGCGAAACGGTTTCCCTGAAAGTGGACGAAGCTGCAAGAAGAGATACAGAGAAGAACCACAGTGCAACACATCTTCTTCAGAAAGCATTAAAGACAGTTCTTGGAAGTCATGTAGAACAGAAGGGTTCTCTGGTAACACCGGACAGACTTCGTTTCGACTTTGCTCATTTCCAGGCTATGACAGCTGATGAGATCGCACAGGTAGAAGCGCTTGTTAATAAAGAAATCCAGGCCGGTCTTGAAGTCCGTACAGATGTTATGGATGTGGAAGAGGCTAAGAAATCCGGAGCAATGGCTCTGTTCGGAGAGAAATATGACCAGAAGGTACGTGTGGTATCCATGGGCGACTTCTCCAAGGAACTCTGCGGTGGTACTCATGTGGCAAACACAGGCAACATCATGCTGTTCAAGATCGTTTCCGAATCCGGTATTGCAGCAGGTGTGCGCCGTATCGAAGCTCTGACAGGAAATGGTGTTCTGGAATACTATAAGAAACAGGAAGAACTTCTTCATGAAGCTGCAAAAGCCCTGAAAGCAAATCCTGCAGAGATCGTAGAGAAGATCGGACATCTTCAGGGAGAAGTAAAGGCACTCTCCAGTGAGAACGAATCCTTAAAGAGTAAACTGGCTCAGGGAGCTCTGGGAGATGTTATGGATAAAGTAGTAGAAGTCAAAGGTGTGAAACTTCTTGCTGCAAAAGTAGACGGAGTGGATATGAACGGACTTCGTGACCTTGGCGACCAGCTGAAAGGCAAACTTGGTGAAGGTGTTGTCCTTCTGGCAGCAGTAAACGGTGAGAAAGTAAACCTTCTTGCAATGGCTACTGATGCAGCACAGAAAGCAGGCGCTCACGCAGGTAACCTGATCAAAGCAGTGGCAGCTATCGTAGGCGGTGGTGGCGGCGGACGTCCGAACATGGCTCAGGCCGGCGGAAAGAACCCTGCCAAAGCTCAGGAAGCCGTAGATGCAGCAGCAGGAATCCTTGAAGGTCAGATAAAGTAAAAATTGTTACTGCTCACTTTGTGACCAGCAACACGCTTCGCGATGCACAGAATTTATGCTAGTCGCATAAATTCGCGCGGTATGTCTCGGGATTTTGGCATATACATGCCAAAACACCTCGCGGGATAGTGGCGTGTGAATAGTAACTAAAAAAATCTGCAAAATTTAACCAAAAAGATGTTGACGAACCCACAGGCAATGATATATAATATCACTTGTGCAAGAAAAAATACCCAGACAGTTGTATTTTAGCACAATCTACAACTGGAGGGAGGTTAGGTGTGAGTCTATGTCAAACGTAATCGTAAAAGAGAACGAGACTTTAGATAGCGCTCTTCGCAGATTCAAAAGAAGCTGTGCAAAAGCAGGAATCCAGCAGGAAATCCGCAAAAGAGAGCATTACGAGAAACCAAGCGTTCGTCGTAAAAAGAAATCTGAAGCCGCAAGAAAACGTAAATATAATTAATTGTGCGCAAAAATCCCTGGCAGTTCTGTCAGGGATTTTTATCATAATTTGGACAATAATCAGGGGAAGGAAGTAATCTTGAAGGCAGAAAATAACAAAATACTTAAAGAAAAGAAAAACTGGATCCTTTTACTGTTTAAAAAACTGGCAAAGCTGATTTTCAACAGAATCTTTTATGTTGCGGTTGCAATGCTTGTCCAGCTCGGATGGATCTTAATGATGGTACTGCGTCTGGCTGCGTATTCCAGATACATTGATATCGGATTAAGGCTGATAGGTATTGTGCTGGTATTGTGGATTTTGAATAAGGAAATAAATCCTTCCTATAAACTGGCCTGGACCATGCTGATCCTGATCCTGCCAATCCTTGGAGTGGTATTATATTTTGTGTTTGGACGTTCCAGGATCGCTGCAATCATGCAGCAGCATTTTGAACAGAGGATTGAGGAGAGCAGGGAGTATCTGCGGGATCGGCCACAGACGAGGCAGAAGCTGGAGGCTCTGGATCCCTCGGCTTCAAATCAGTCCAGATATATTTCGGATGTTTCCAGATTTCCGGTCCATGAGAACACAACTGCAGAGTATTTTCAGGTAGGAGATGATATGTTTCCGGTGCTTGTGAGGGAACTGAAACAGGCGAAGAAATACATTTTTATTGAATATTTCATTATCAATGATGGGGTGATGTGGCAGACAATCCTGAATATTCTGGAAAAGAAAGCTGCGGAGGGCGTTGATGTGCGCCTGATCTATGACGGATTTGGCTGTCTTACAACACTTCCCCATAAATATTATGAAGAGCTTCAGAAAAAAGGAATCAAATGTCAGGTATTTAATCCTTTCCGTCCCATTTTGAATATTATCCAGAATAACCGGGATCACAGGAAGCTCTGCATTATTGACGGATGGGTTGGATTTACGGGAGGCATCAATCTTGCAGATGAATATATCAACCAGAAAGCGCGTTTCGGACACTGGAAGGATACCGCTGTTATGCTCAAAGGGGAAGCTGTCTGGAATATGACGGTAATGTTTCTCCATATGTGGGCAGTGATCGGCAGATCTGAAGAGAGTGTCGATTATGAAGCCTATTTTCCCCACAGATATCATGAGGAAGAATTTGAGAGTGACGGATTTGTCCAGCCATTCTGTGATACACCTCTGGATGAGGAGGTTGTCGGTGAAGATGTATATCTGAACATTATCAACAAGGCAAAAAAATATGTATATATCTGTACTCCCTATCTGATCATAGATAATGAGATGATGACTGCCCTCTGTCTGGCAGCCAAAAGCGGGGTGGACGTGCGTATTATGACGCCGGGAATCCCTGACAAGAAGCTGGTATTTATCCTTACCCAATCCTATTACAGACAGCTTCTGGAAGCCGGTGTAAAGATTTATGAATATCAGCCCGGTTTCCTTCACGCAAAATCCTTTGTGAGTGATGATGAGATTGGAGTTGTGGGAACCATCAACCTGGACTATCGAAGTCTTTATCTTCATTTTGAGGATGGTGTATGGATTTACAGAAACAGAGTAATACAGGATATAAAAGATGATTTTATCCAGACTATGGAATATTGCAGGCAGATAGAACCGGAATTCTGCCTGAACAGAAATATAGGGCTGCGTATCATGCAGAATATTTTCCGCGCATTTGCGCCGCTGATGTAAAATGAGCACTGAAAATCGTATTTTTATGGTTTTCAGTGCTTTTTATCTGATTATGATCAGGTATCGGATTAAGATGCATTATTTTATTGGATTGCTATATAATGAATAAAGAAAGTAGTCTTAGAGCCGGCAGCCTGCCGGTACATTGATCGGAGAGAGAATATGCGAAAAAAATGGATCTCCATAATATGCGCTGTGATCATCATGGTCTGCACTATCATTACCCCTGCTTATGCCGCCGGAATCTTTTTGCCCGAGGAAAGCAATACCAAACAGGCAGAATCCACAGATCTTATTGAAGCACCATCAGGAATCTTAATGGAAGCGCAGACAGGAACAGTCGTTTATCAGAAGGATGCGGATACCAGACGAAGCCCTGCCAGTATCACGAAGATCATGACTCTGATCCTGATCTTTGATGCTCTGGATAAAGGCAGCCTGAAAATGGACGACACAGTCACAACCAGTGCACATGCAAAGTCAATGGGCGGTTCTCAGGTGTTTCTGGAGGAGGGGGAAATCCAGACAGTGGAAACCCTGATCAAATGCATTGTAATCGCGTCAGGAAACGATGCCAGCGTAGCAATGGCAGAGCATATCTGCGGCAGTGAACAGGAATTTGTCCGCCACATGAATGAACGGGCAGAAGGACTTGGGATGAAAAATACTCATTTTGAAGACTGCTGTGGTCTGACAGAATCTTCCGATCATTACACAACAGCCAGGGACATTGCCATCATGAGCAGGGAACTGATCACAAAATATCCGAAAATTCTGGAATATTCTTCCATATGGATGGAAAATATCACCCATGTGACCAGGCAGGGGACCAAGGAATTCGGACTTACCAATACCAACAAACTGATCCGCAGCTATGAGGGCTGTGTCGGTCTGAAGACAGGAAGCACCAGCATTGCAAAATACTGCCTCAGCGCAGTCGCCAAAAGAAATGACATTACTCTGATCGCAGTAGTGATGGCAGCCCCGGACTATAAAGTGCGATTTAAAGATGCAGCCTCCATGTTAAATTATGGCTTTTCAAAATGCAGCCTGTACATAGATAAGAAAATGGAAGCTCTGCCTGAGATCCCGGTCAGAAATGGAAAGAAAAAGGCGGTTTCCCTGGTTTATGAAGAACAGTTCCATTATCTGGATACCACAGGACAGAATATCGGGAATGTAAAAAGAAAGCTGAGAATCCACAGGGAAGTAAAGGCTCCGGTGAAAAAGAACACCCTGGCAGGGGAGATGATCTATTCCGTCGATGGGAAGGAACTGGGAAGAGTGCGGATCCTTTATGGGGAAAATGCAGGAAAAGCCACATATCCAGACTGCCTGAAAAAAGTCTTCATGAGATTGTAAACGTTACTGAGAACAGAGTGAACAGTAACCTGTAAACAAAAAGTATTTTGGACAATTCTATAATTTTTTGACAAAGGACAGCAATCCGATGTATAATAAAATCCAAATGGGTATTGAGGGAAATAAAAAACAAAAGGAAGGTACTATATTAATGAAAGAAATCCGTACAGAAGATGCCGTAGGGCACATTTTATGCCATGACATCACACAGATTATCAAAGATGTAAAAAAAGGGGTGCTTTTTAAGAAAGGTCATATTGTCAGAGAAGAGGATATTCCTCTGTTACTCTCTGTAGGAAAAGAACATTTATATGTGTGGGAGAAGAAAGAAGGAATCCTTCATGAGAATGAAGGCGCAGAGATCCTTTATAAGATCTGTGCCGGAGATTCGGACACCATGCATGGTTCTGATATAAAAGAGGGAAAAATCGAGCTGATCGCAGACATTGACGGAGTGCTTAAGATCCGCAGGGAAGCTCTGCTGGCTGTCAACTCACTTGGAGAGATGATGATTGCATCCCGCCATGGAGATTTTCCTGTAAAGAAGGGCGACAAACTTGCAGGAACCAGAATTATCCCTCTGGTGATCGAGAAGGAGAAAATGGATCGTGCAGCAGAGGTGGCAGGCACAGAGCCGATCTTTTCCATTCTGCCATATAAGAAGAAAAAGGTGGGTATCGTAACAACAGGAAGTGAAGTGCAGAAAGGTCTGATCACTGACACCTTCACTCCTGTACTGAGAGATAAATTTGCAAAATTTCCATCAGAGGTCATCGGTCAGACAAAACCGGGTGACGATATGGAACAGATAACAGCCGACATCCTGAAATTTATCGAAGAGGGAGCCGATATGGTAGTCTGCAGCGGTGGAATGAGCGTAGATCCGGATGACAGAACTCCGGGTGCGATCAAAGCAACAGGAACCCGCATCGTATCTTACGGTGCACCAGTACTTCCGGGAGCTATGATGCTGGTTTCCTATTATGAGAAAGACGGCAGGCAGATACCGATCCTTGGGCTTCCGGGATGTGTTATGTATGCAAAGAATACCATCTTTGATCTGCTTCTGCCAAGACTGATGGCAGATGATGAGATCACATTATCAGAGATTAACCAACTTGGAGAGGGTGGACTCTGCCTGAACTGTGATGTCTGTACATTCCCGAACTGCGGATTCGGAAAATAATATCCCGCAGAATGCGTTGTCAGACACAAAGTGAACATAAAGGGAAAAGAAAACTTGCATGAAAAGATTTAAAACCGTACATTATACAATCCATTCTAACAAAATAAAGGATGCGAGAGGCATCAGATTTGCTGTGATCGCAGATCTTCATGGCATGGAATTTGGCCCTGATAACAGAAAGCTTCTGGAGACGATCCACCGGTACAGACCGGATGGGATCCTCATTGCCGGTGATATGATCGTGAGAAATGATTCTGTTTCTTTAAAGACTGCATCATCTCTTCTGAGGAGCCTTGCTCAGCAGTATCCGGTTTATTATGCACTGGGAAACCATGAATATAAGCTGTACAGGACAGATCCTCAGGAGAACTGTATGGCAGCCCGATATCAGGAATATGAAAAGGAGCTGAAGACAGCCGGGATCCATATCCTGCATAATGAATCCTGCAGCCTGCAGGTGGGAAAAAACAGCCTTACTGTCTATGGTCTGGAAGTACCTCTGATCTATTATAAAAAGCCATTTTCTCCACAGCTTAAAAGAGAGGAAATCAGGGAACTGATCGGAGAACCATCTTCCGATTCCCTGAATATTCTTCTGGCTCACAGTCCCAAATATGGAGATACCTATTTTGACTGGGGGGCAGATCTGATCCTGAGCGGGCATTATCATGGAGGGATTGTAAGAATTGGCAGGCACAATGGGATGCTTTCCCCACAGCTTCATCCATTTCCGAAGTTCTGCTGCGGAGATTTCCACAGGAAGGAACAGCATATGCTGGTAAGCGCAGGAGCAGGGGAACACACCATACCTGTAAGGATCCATAATCCCAGGGAATTGCTGATGGTGGATCTGAAACCGAATGCCTGAGAATATTGTTACTGTCTGCTGACTGTATGGCAGCGAAATATTTACTTGAAAAGGAAAAGACTGTGCTATGGGAATTCCGGTAAAGCTGGAAGTATTTGAAGGTCCTCTGGATCTCTTACTGCACCTTATCGAAAAAAATAAAATAGATATCTATGATATCCCCATCGTGGAGATCACAGATCAGTATATGGAATACATCCATGCCATGGAGCGGGAAGACCTTGGTGTTATGAGCGAGTTTATGGTTATGGCAGCCACATTGCTGGATATCAAGTGTAAAATGCTTCTCCCGAAAGAAGTCAATGAGGAGGGAGAAGAGGAAGATCCAAGAGCGGAACTGGTGGAGAAACTTCTGGAATATAAGATGTATAAGTTTATGTCCTATGAGCTGAAGGACAAGATGGACGATGCGGCAAATGTATTCTTTAAAGAGCCCACTCTTCCCGATGAGGTACTGCAGTACAGAGAGCCTGTAGATCCAAAGGAACTTCTGGCAGGTCTCACACTGGAGAAGCTGAATGCAATCTACAAGTCCATCATCCGCAGGCAGGAAGACAAGGTCGATCCTATCCGAAGTAAATTCGGAACCATCGAGAAGGAAGAGGTCAGTCTGTCTGATAAGATGATAGAGATCAAAGATTTTGCCCGTACCCATCGAAAATTCAGCTTCCGCAATCTCCTGGAGAGTCAGTGCTCGAAAGTACAGGTGATCGTCACCTTTCTCTCCATATTGGAACTGATGAAAATGGGACATATCCATGTAGAGCAGGACGGGCTGTTTGACGATATCTCTGTTGAAGTACAGACAGACCCGGATACATGGAAGAATCTTACAGAATTTGCGGAAGATGAACCATAGAATACGGAGATCAATATGTAATAAAAGGAATGAGGAAGACTGAGTGAAGATTAAGGAGACAGAAGCTGCGATAGAAGCAATACTTTTTGCAATGGGCGGTTCCGTAGAACTGCCCCGGATCGCCAGAGCCATCGGTGTGGACGAGAAGACAACAGGAAGGATCATCCGCAATATGATGGACCGTTATCAGGAAGAGAACAGAGGCATCCAGATCATAGAGCTGGAGAATTCTTTCCAGATGTGTACAAAGAAAGAATATTATCAGTATCTGATCAATATTGCCCTGCATCCTCAGAAGCCGGCACTGTCAGATGTTATGCTGGAAACCTTATCCATCATTGCATACAAACAGCCGGTTACAAAGGCAGAGATCGAGAAGATCCGAGGGGTAAAATGTGACCACGCCATCAACAAGCTGGTAGAATACAGTCTGGTCAGGGAGCTGGGGCGTCTGGATGCCCCCGGACGTCCGATCCTGCTTGGAACTACGGAAGAGTTTCTGCGCTGCTTCGGCGTACAGGATCTGGAATCCCTGCCTGTCCCTGACCCTGTCCAGATAGAGGACTTTAAGGCAGAGGCAGAGGAAGAAATCCAGCTGAAACTGGATGTGTAAGATAAAGGAGAAAAAACTAATGCCAACCACATATGCGCATGATTTATTTGGAAAAGAAGTATATAAGAGACTGCCTTCAGATATGAAAGCCCTGATCCGCAGACATGGGGACTTGTACAGGATCGGTTTACATGGGCCGGATATCCTGTTCTACTATATGGTTTCAAAGAATCCTGTCACCCAGTTCGGGATTGAGATGCATCATGAGAAGGCAAGAGCCTTTTTTGAAGAAGGGATGCGGCAGGTCAGAAGAAATGATGATGAGGCACTTTTTGCATATCTTCTTGGATTTGGCTGTCATTATATTCTGGACTCCGCATGCCATCCCTATGTAAATAAGATGGCGGCAGAAGGAGTTATTCCTCACATTGTTCTGGAGAAGGAATTTGACCGTGTGCTTATGGAAGAGACAGGTAAAGATCCCGACCATTATTATCCGGCCTGCGGGATCATGCCGAAGATGGAATATGCCAGAGTGATCCACAGGGCCATTCCTCTGGTGAAAACCATAAACATTTATATTTCTGTCAGGATGATGAAAATTCTTACCAATTTCATGGTGTGTGATGACCATGGAAGAAAACGCAGGATTCTGGGGAAACTTCTGAGACTGGGAGGAGAGTCCATCGGCTCTGTCATTGAACATTTCATGACTGCCGAAGCAGTAGAGCAGGCAAAAGCTCCCATGCCTGAACTTGAGAGGTTTTACAGAGAGGCGATTCCTGAAGCTGTGGAATATCTGGGAGAACTTTATACCTTAAGAGAGGGAGCTTATCATCTGAGCAAAAGATGGGACCGGACTTATAACGGGTAATGGGTATATCCCGATATTTTTCGGAACTGTGACAGTCATATTCCGGACATGCAGGCATAAATTATCTTATAGGGTGAAGCAAAATCCTGCAGATATCCTGTAAACAACAGATCTGTGAATAACCGTAAATTATGAACAGTGATATTCATGGATTGCCAGCATGTGAGGTGGAGTATGAGAATGAAACATATTGCCGCTGTCATTGTTGTGACGGCGGTATTATTGTTTACGCAGACATACACCTCCGCCCGGGGAGCGGAGTACAAAATACCTCAGACAGTAGACATGACACCTGTTGCAGAAGAACCGGCAGAACTGTACGCATTATCAGCAGTCCTCATGGACGGAGAGTCCGGCAGAGTACTCTATGAAAAGGACGGGGAGCGTCCTCTGGCAAATGCCAGCACAACCAAGGTGCTTACCTGTATTGTGGCACTGGAGAACTCTCCGGGGGATGATTATGTTCTGGTTTCTCAGAATGCGGCATCCCAGCCGGAAGTAAAGCTGGGACTTCAGAAGGGAGAACAGTATTATCTGGAGGATCTTCTGTACTCCCTTATGCTGAAAAGCCACAATGATACAGCGGTGGCCATTGCAGAACACTGCGGGGGAAGCGTGGAAGGCTTTGCCAGAATGCTCAACCGGAAAGCAAAACAGATAGGATGTAAGAATACGTATTTTATCACACCCAATGGCCTGGATGCTGAGGATGAGAACGGAAAACATCACACAACAGCCAAAGATCTGGCACTGATCATGCGCTATGCTGTTAAAAACGAAACATTCCTGCACATTGCACAGACCAGAGACTATACATTCTCTGAGATCACAGGAAAGAGAACCTTTTCTGTACATAATGCCAACGCATTTCTTGACATGAGAGACGGAGTTCTTGCCGGAAAAACAGGCTATACTTCCCAGGCTGGCTACTGTTATGTATGTGCCTGGGAAAGAGAGGGCAAAACATTTATCGTCAGCCTCCTTGGCTGTGGGTGGCCCAACCACAAAACCTATAAATGGAGTGATACAGAGAAACTGCTGGACTTCGGAGATTACAACTATGAGTACGAAACCTACTGGAAAGAACCACAGACCGGAAAAATCCTGGTAACAGACGGTGTGGAAGATGGTCAGGATATAGGAACGAAAATCTATCTGAGAGGTAAATGCAGTGTAACCGCATATGACAGGGAAAAAGAAGTCCTTCTGAAAAAAGGGGAAACTGTAACCTGTAAAATAGAAATTCCACAGAAAGTCAGTGCACCGGTTCTTAAGGGGGAGAAGCTTGGCCGCATTGCCTATTACCTGGATGGAAAACTGATAGATTTTTATCCGGTCTATGCGGAGAAATCAGTGGAAAAAATCAGTTTTAAATGGTACACTGAAAAAGTATTTCATGATTTTTTTCATTAAATACATTTATATGGAAACCTTAAAGAAACGTCATCAGAGTCTTGCCATAGAATCGTCTGTCGAATTCATAGAAAAAAACTATCGAACAGATGAAACAATTTAATGGTTTAAAGGGTTGCTATACGAAAGCGATATTGATATAATAAATCTTAACAGTCGGCATTCATATATTGCCGTTCGTGAATAGTTTATGTCAGCCTGTGGCTGATCTGCGGTCTGCTGCAAACTGACATAGGAAAGACAGAGGAAAGAGATATGAATCAGTTAGAAATACTCAGAGAGAGTCTTGGCCAGTGTGATGAGATCATTCTGGATGCACTTATCATGCGTAACAGGATCGTGGAGGACATTATGGCATATAAAGAAGCCAACGGACTCCAGATTTTACAGCCTGAGCAGGAAGCGAAGCAGAAAGAATGGCTGGAGAAGAGAATGGAAGGCAGACGCCATAAGGATGAGGTTTCCGATGTATTTGAATGCATCCGCACAAACAGTAAACGGATCCAGGCGAGAAAGCTCTTCGATTATAATATCGTACTGATCGGCTTTATGGGTACGGGTAAGTCCACAATTTCTGATTTCCTTAAGAATGTATTTGCCATGGATGTGGTAGAGATGGATCAGATCATTGCCCAGAGACAGGGAATGAGTATTTCCGATATCTTCGAGACATACGGTGAGCAGTATTTCCGTGATCTTGAGACAAATCTGCTTATCGAAATGCAGTCACGCAGCAATGTTGTGATCTCCTGCGGCGGCGGTACTCCAATGAGAGAGTGCAATGTAGTAGAGATGAAGAAGAATGGCCGTGTTGTTCTCCTCACAGCAAAACCGGAGACAATCCTTGACCGCGTCAAAAATAACCATGACCGTCCGCTGATCGAGAACAATAAGACTGTTCCATTTATCGCAGATCTGATGGAGAAACGCCGCGCTAAATACGAGGCAGCGGCTGATATCATCATCGAAACAGACGGCAAGAACGAACTGGAAATCTGCGAAGAACTGGTACACAGACTCCGCACCATGGATGAAGAAAAATAATATAACATGACAGATCTGGTTTATGATATCAGAAGTGCCGGATATCAAGTCATAATATTGAATGTATCGGTTATTATAAAAAGATATGGGGTGTCTCGACTGACGGGACAGTCCCATATCTTTTTGTATTCTGATATTTTGTTAAGTCAGATCAGCTGGTCTTATAATCCCATTCCTTCTGTGCCTGCTCGATCACATATTTCTTAAATGCTTCCACAACCGGTGGATGGTATACGTTCTTCAACATTGCCATATAGAAGTTTCTCTGCCAGCTTGGAGAAACTAAGGGAAGGATCTTTTACATTCAGAGACTGCAGGATCGGAATATTGGGAGCTACGCAGATTCCAAAGCCGTTGGAGACAAAGCCTGCAGCAACCTGATCCTCGTCAATCTCATCAGCCACATCCGGTGTCTGCCCGATACATTCAAATAGTCCGTCAATGATCTGTCTCAGACCACTTCTCTTCTTAAATATAATCTGTTTATAAGGAATGGTATCCTCCAGCCGTACTTCATCCTTTACTGCCAGCGGATGATCCAGAGGTACGATCACAACCAGCTCCTGTCTGGCAACCGGAATAAACTCGATCAGCGGCTCATTATCAAGTTTGGAACAGAACCCCAGATCATATTTCTTCTCTTTTAATCCGTTCAGAATATCAGATGTTAAAACTTTATCACAATACAGATTAAAATCTATCTTTTTAGTAGGATTTTCCTCCAGAAATCCCCGCATGATCTTAGGAAGAAAATCAATTCCAAGTGTACGCAGGAATACCACATCAATGCAGCCTTCCCCTTTACCTGCCAGCTTCAGACTGTTCACAGAAGAGTCCAGACGGTTCAGTACCTCTTCCACGTCATTCAGGAAAACTTTTCCATACTTGGTAAGAGTAACATTCCTTCCATTTTTTTCAAACAGTTTCACGCCCAGTTCTTCCTCAAGAGTGGAGATCGCATAACTCAGCGAAGGCTGGGTGATCGCCAGAATATCAGCGGCTTTTGTGTAATGTTCAATATGAGCCAGCGTAGAAAAGTACCGCAGATGATACAGGTTCATAGAAAAACTCCTTTCTCTGATAAATATTTTATAAGTGACTATATTTTATGTGCAGGCTTTCATAGTCCTTTAATGCTTCGGAAAACTATAATTATAGTCACTCTTGCACAAATAATCCGCGCTGTATTTGTCATATATGTAGATTATATCATGATGTATTGAAAAAATCTATGAATTTAAAGGATAGAACTAATTTGTTTTATATTTAACAAAGATATATAATGCTTATATCAAAAAGATACAAAATATTATCAAAATAAATAGAAAAATTATGCGATTTTATCAGGAGGACAAAAAGATGTCAAAAGAATTTCCAATTACTATCAGTTCCTGGACACTGGGAGATCAGTGCAAATTTGAAGACAGAGTGATCGCTGCAAAGAACGCAGGATACGAAGGAATCGGCCTTCGTGCAGAAACTTATGTAGATGCGTTGAATGAGGGACTTTTTGACAAAGACATTCTTGCTATTCTGGACAAACATGGTATGAAAGTAACAGAGGTTGAGTACATCGTACAGTGGGCAGAAGAACACAGATCTTACGAACAGAAATACAAAGAACAGCTCTGCTTCCATATGTGTGAATTATTTGACGTAAAACAGATCAACTGTGGTCTGATGGAAAACTACTCCGTAGAATATACTGCTCAGAAATTAAGAGAATTATGCCAGAGAGCAGGAAAATACATCATTGGTGTTGAACCAATGCCATACAGCGGAATCCCGGATATGAAAAAAGGCTGGGCAGTTGTAAAGGCAGCTGACTGCGAGAATGCAAAACTGATCATGGATACCTGGCACTGGGTAAGAGCAAATCAGCCGGTTGACCTTTCTGTGATCGAAGACATCCCGGCAGACAAGATCGTATCCATCCAGATCAACGATGTATGGGAAAGACCATATGCAACAACAATCTTAAGAGACGAATCCATGCATGACCGTCTTGCTCCCGGAACAGGAATCGGATGTACAGCAGCGTTCGTTAAGATGGTAAAAGAAAAAGGAATCAAACCAAACGCAATCGGTGTAGAAGTCATCAGCGATGCAATCCTTGCAAAAGGACTTGAATATGCTGCAAACCATACATATGAGAACACAAAGAAAGTGCTTGAGGAAGCATGGCCGGAAGTTCTTCAGTAAGTATCTGACGGATAAACCAACAGATTAAAGGATCAGGCAGAAATCTCCACGCCTGCCTGATCCGCATTCTGAATGAATACAAAATAGAGAATGAATAATTAATAGAAAAGAATTCGAAAAAAGGAGAAGGTCACATGAAATTTAATGCAATGTTTCAGCCGATCAACATCGGTCCAATGACAGTAAAGAACCGCTTCGTAGTTCCGCCAATGGGAAACAACTTTGCAAACACAGACGGAAGCATGAGTGAACAGTCCGCAGCTTATTATCGTGAAAGAGCAAAAGGCGGCTTCGGTCTGATCACAATCGAAGCAACAGTAGTACATAAAGGCGCAAAGGGCGGCCCCCGCAAGCCATGTCTTTATGATGACTCCACAATCGAAAGCTTCCGCAAGGTAGTAGATGCCTGTCATGCAGAGGGAGCAAAGGTTTCCGTACAGCTTCAGAATGCAGGCCCTGAAGGAAATGCAAAGAACGCAGGTGCACCGATCGAGGCAGCTACAAGTATTCCGTCAGACTGTGGAAGAGATACACCAAAGGAAGTTACAACTGAAGAAGTTTATGAACTGGTAAAAGGCTATGGCCTCGCAGCAAAGAGAGCCATGGAAGCAGGCGTAGATGCAGTTGAGATCCATATGGCACACGGCTATCTGGTAAGTACCTTCCTTTCCCCGAGAACAAACAAGAGACTGGACGAATTTGGTGGTTCCTTTGAGAACAGAATGCGTTTCTCCCGTCTGATCATCGAAGAAGTTAAGAAGATGACAGAAGGAAAGATTGCAGTTCTTGCAAGAATCAACAGCTGTGATGAAGTACCGGGCGGTCTTGATGTGCATGACAGTGCTGCGATCGCTGCATATCTGGAAGGATGCGGACTGGATGCCATCCATGTATCCAGAGCTGTTCACATCCGCGATGAATTTATGTGGGCACCGACAGTCACACACGGCGGTTTCTCCGCTTCTCAGGTAGAAGAGATCAAACGTGCCGTATCTATCCCGGTGATCACAGTAGGACGTTATACAGAACCGCAGTTTGCGGAATTAATGGTAAAAGAAGGACGCTGTGACCTGGTTGCATTCGGACGTCAGAGCCTTGCAGATCCTTATATGCCATTAAAAGCGCAGGAAGAAAGACTGGAGGATATGATCCCATGTATCGCATGTCTTCAGGGCTGCGTGGCAAACATGTATGCAGGAAACCCTGTATGCTGTCTTGTAAACCCATTCCTTGGACATGAAGCTGAGGGCATTGCTCCTGCAGAAAAAGCGAAAAAAGTAATGGTAATCGGCGGCGGTGTTGCAGGTCTTTGCGCTGCATTTATCGCACAGGAAAAAGGTCATCAGGTAACACTTTATGAAGCAAGTGATAAACTTGGCGGAAACATGCGTCTTGCTGCTTATCCTCCGGGAAAAGGCGACATCACAAACATGATCCGCAGCTATATCGTACGCTGCCAGAAAGCAGGCGTAACAATCAAAATGAATCAGGAAGTAACTCTGGATCTTATCAGGGAAGAGAAACCAGACAGCGTAATTGTTGCTTCCGGTTCCAGAACATTGATCCTTCCGATCGAAGGTATCGACAATCCTGCAATTATCCATGGCTCTGATCTCCTTGACGGCAAGAGAGCAGCAGGAAAGAAAGTTCTTGTTGTAGGCGGCGGAATGGTGGGATGCGAGACAGCAGCATTCCTCGGTGAGCAGAACCATGATGTAACAGTCATTGAGTTCAGAGACACTGTAGGTGCCGACGTGATCCACGAGCATAGAGTTTACCTGATGAAAGATTTCGAAGATTACAAGATCAAAGAGATCACAGGTGCAAAGGTATGCAAATTCTATGAGGACGGCGTAGAGTACGAGACAGCAGACGGACAGAGACATGAATCCAGAGGCTATGATTCTGTCATCCTCTCCATGGGATTCAGAAACTACAACCCATTCGGCGAAGAGATCAAAGCCATCGTACCGGATACCTATGTGATCGGCGATGCCACCCGCGCAAGAAGAGCACTTGATGCTACGAAAGAAGCGTATGAGGTAGCGTCTACATTATAATTAAAAATATTTCAGGAGGCAAACAGGAAATGGAACAGAGAATTAAAGGAACAACAGGATTAATGGCACTTATCGGAAGCCCGGTAGGACACTCAGGATCACCGGCAATGTATAACTTCAGCTTCCGTCATCATAACCTTGACTATGCTTACATGGCATTTGACATCAAGGAAGACCAGGTTCCGGCTGCTCTGGATGCAATCCGTCTTTTCAAAATGAGAGGCGCAAACGTAACTATGCCATGCAAGAACGAAGTTGCAAAACACATGGATGAGCTTTCACCTGCAGCAAGAATCATCGGTGCAGTTAACACAATCGTTAATGAAGACGGCAAATTAGTAGGACATATCACAGATGGTATCGGATTTGTCCGCAACTTAAAAGAACATGGCGTTGACGTAAAAGGCAAAAAAATGGTAGTTCTCGGTGCAGGCGGTGCTGCAACAGCAATCCAGGTACAGTGTGCATTAGACGGAGCAGAATCCATTTCTATCTTCAATCCGAAAGACCCATTCTTTGCACGTGCAGAGTCCACAGCAGAGAAACTGAGCAAAGAAACACCGGATTGTAAAGTTTCTGTATTTGATCTGGAAGATGAGGCAAAACTGAAAGAAGAGGTTGCAAACGCAGACATCCTCGTAAACGCAACACTTGCAGGAATGAAACCTCACGAAGAGCTTACTCTGATCAAAGATAAATCCATGTTCCGCCCTGATCTTGTAGTAGCAGACGTTGTTTACAATCCTGCTGAAACAAGAATGGTAAAAGAAGCCAAAGAAGCAGGCTGCAAGCTTGCAATCGGCAGAAAGGAATGCTGTTATGGCAGGGAGCTGCAGCTTACAAACTCTACACAGGACTGGAAATGCCAACAGCTGAATACCAGAAATTCCAGGAAGAAAACGAAAACAAGTAATAATAACCTAGGAGACCAAAATGAAACAGAAAACAAATAAAATGCTCATTTTCACCTCCCTTGCAGCATATTTCACTTATTTCATCCATGGAATCGGTGCTTCTATCCTGGGGCAGTACAAACCGGAGTTTGCAGCTGCCTGGGGTGCGAATCCCCTGGCCGATGGCACACTGGATGTAAGTATGGTAGTATCTGTAATTGCAGCACTTGGACTGGGGCGTCTGATTTCTCTTCCTTTCTCCGGTCCTCTGTCTGACAAATACGGAAGAAAACTGAGCGGAATTATCGGTGTGCTCTGTTATGTGGCATACTTCTTTGGAATGGCTAATTCCACATCCATGGCAATGGGATATGCATTTGCAGTGATCGGCGGAATTGCAAACTCTTTCCTCGATACCTGCGTAAGCCCTACCTGTATGGAAATCTATGTAAACAACCCGTCAGTAGCCAACCTGTTTACAAAATTTTCCATCTGCCTGAGCCAGTTCCTGCTTCCATTCCTGATCGGAATCGTAGCATCTGCAAATATGTCATATAAGACAATCTTTATCGTAGCAGGTATTGCAATCCTCATTGACGGAATCCTAATTCTGATCCTCCCCTTTCCGGCGAGAGAGAAGGCAGTACAGGCTAAAGCTGATAAGAAGAAATCCGGACACAAGATTTCCCCTGCAGCGATCGCTGCAATTCTGATCGGATTCACCAGCTCCTCAACCTTTATGTTATGGCTGAACTGTAATCAGGAACTTGCCCGTTCCTATGGTATGGCAGACCCTTCAAAGATTCAGTCCCTGTATGCCCTGGGAACTGCAACTGCCATCCTTGCAACAGCAGCATTTATCAAAAAAGGTCTGAAAGAGATTAACGTCCTGATCCTCTATCCGTTAATCTCTACAATTATGCTGGCTCTCTGCTACTTTATCCAGGCTCCGTTTATTTGTCTGGTAGGTGGTTTTGTGATCGGATATGCAGGTGCAGGCGGTGTTCTCCAGCTGGCAGTTTCCACAACAGCAGAGTTCTTCCCTGAGAATAAGGGAACAGCAACCTCACTGGTAATGATCGCATCCAGCATCGCGAACTACACAATCTTAAGCCTTGCAGGATACATTACCAAAGTTGGCGGAAGCAGCGCTCCGAGAATGATCCTTCTCCTGAACATGGCAGTGACCATCGTCGGTATCCTGCTCGCCCTCTTCGTAAAGAAAAACAGAAATCAGTAAGGCAGTGTGCCAACAAGTTGATTTCCTGAATAATCTCGCATCTAAATTTCTTATTTTCGCGTTGTTGTCGGGTGTCGTAGCTACCGCTACGCCTTGAAATAAAAAATTATTAAAATCCAATCCAACTGAAGATATGTTTGGA
>NZ_JBWJVQ010000123.1:0-28198 GCF_056339875.1 Blautia sp. ZXY-1-C6 | reverse complement strand
AGATTTCTCACAATTACTCAGGAAGAGTACGATTCATGGGATGATGTAGAACCAGAGCCGGATATGTTGATGTGCCCATCACGGTTGATTACAATATGCAACAATGGGCAAAAACCTGTCACAGTTGATTTTGAGGATACGGAACATTTCAGGGCATGGTTCTATATTGACGAAGACACGGGAGTTGTTATGCCGGGGGAAAATACGATAATTCAGGTTTTTCCGAAAGCAGAAGAACAGGTAGCTACTGATATTTTTAAGGTTTCCATCACAGGAGGAATAGAATTATCTTATATAATTTCCCAGAATTGTCCTCATATTGCACCGCCTTATCCGGAAGGAGCAACGATAAAAGATGTGAAAGTACAGGGGTCAACTATTAAGGCAGTGGCTTATGACTGCGCAAACAGCGAAGGTTTCGATGCGGTTCTGACAAAGAAAAGCTGGGTTGACAGACCTGAGAATTATGTGAAGGTGGCGAAGAATCAGGATGCAAAGACCATCACCTTCACAAATGTAAAAAACGGCACGTATTATCTGGGAATCCATGCGTACAACAGGGATTATTATGATGGAAATGTGTCCGGGAAAAGGTTTGGGGCATGGAGTTATCCAGTAAAAGTAGTAGTAAAGAACGGAATTCCCACAGAGAGGGTGAAGATTAAAACTGTAAAAACAAGTAAAGGAGCTGTGGCTGTAACAGTTGGCGTACCAAAAGGATTTGCAAGAGCAGATATGGAACTGAGATCTACAGGCGGAACCACCGTATATAAACGGAACAATCGGACAACCTATACAAGGATTACAGGCGTGAAGCCCGGAACCTATACTCTGAGAGTCCGCCCATGGGCCAAAACTAACGGAAGGAAAGCTTACGGAGACTGGGTATCCTGGGGAAGAAGAATCAGGGTAAAATAAAAAGAAACAGGCAACTGCCCCTTGTTTAGAAAAGTTTAAATTGGTTTGAGAAAGAGAAAAGTAAATTCTGTAAAGTTGACTTTACAAAACCTGAAAAACAGAAAGAGAGCTACCAGACAGCAGAAGAAAAAAACAGAACGGACAAAAAAGACGGACTGATTACATAATAGGAAACTGAAAGTTTGAAACAAAGGGATAGTGGATAGAGAATAAATTTTGACATCACAAATAAGCCATCTTTAGGTGGCTGAAAAATTGAATATAAACGCAACACCTAATCAGGAAACTGACAAAGGATCGTCTTTGATAAAATAACCTCTTTGCTTAAGCAGATTAAGTGCCTGTGAAGTAGTTAACACTTTTTCTTTATTCACAGGACGGGAGTCAAGAAAACCTTCCGGTGTATATGGCTTTAAATCTGTGAGTATGTGCCAGATAGCGGTCAGGATCATACGGCAGCAATGACGGCTTTCTTGTGACCACGGCGTGCTTTGATGCGACGGTAACGGTCTGTAAATTCAGGATGTTTCTTATAGCACTCCCAAAAAATACTGCACATTCTTGACAACAGGTCTATGATAGAGTCAAGAGGTGATTATTATGTTGCATGATGAAACACGAAAACTGCTTATTGAAGCTTGGAATAAAACGCACAATGCAAAAGAAATCTACATCTACAGATTTTCTTCCATTGAATTTAAATAACGAAACTTATCTTTACAGAGATTGGGTTCCTGCAAAGGTAGAAAAAAGCGGCTTTTCAAGCCGCTTTTTCTGCATAGTTAAATATGTTAAATAAAAAAGATTGTTGAAAAAATATTACATATATGATACAATATGTTAACATAAACGTAACATGATAACGAGGTATAATGATGGAAAGAAGGCAAAGTATTATGAGAAGGAGAGGCAAAACATTTTTATCGCTGTTTCTTTCTGCTGTGATCGTTACCGGTCAGCCGGTATTGGCAGCCGATTTTTCTGCTGGAGAGGAAACATTTATTTCGGAAACCACAGAGCAGGAAGGCGATGTATCGGAAGCTTCAGCTATTTTCGAGGATACTGTGGATTCAGACAGTGAAATGAGATATGAGAAATATGAGGCGACAGTTTCTAGTGAAATCCTTGATTTGGGACAGACTGGAGTAAACGGCAGTGGTTGGGGGTGGGAAAGGCTGGAGATAAAAAATACAGGCACAGAGGCTTGGCATATCAAATCTATCTCAGAATTGAATGATTTTACACTTGAGCCGTTTGATTATCCGTTTCAGGGAAGGTTTCCAATGGAAGTTGGGAATAAGGTTAAGCCCGGAGAAGCTGTTGCAGCGGATATTTATGTAAAGAAAAATCTTTCTCCGGGAATTCATGAAGAAACCTTTGTCATGGAAACAGAAGAAGGCATTCAGGCGAAGTGTAGGATACGGGTTCTTATTCGCGGCGCATCTGATCAGGATTATGAGGTGAACTGCAGACCGAATAGCGGTACGAGATTTCTCACAATTACCCCTGAAGAATACGACTGGTGGGATAATACAGATCCGGATCCGGATATGTTTATGTGTCCAAAACGCAGTATATGGATATATAACAATGGAAAAAATCCTGTTACGGTTGATTTTGAGAATACGGAACATTTCTGGGCGTACCTTGATGATTATGAAACGGGGGTTATTATGCCCGGAGAAGGTACAACGGTTTATCTTCGTCCGAAAAAGGAAGAACAGGTAGCTACTGATATTTTTAAGGTTTCCATCACAGGAGGAATAGAATTATCTTATATAATTTCCCAGAATTGTCCTCATATTGCACCGCCTTATCCGGAAGGAGCAACGATAAAAGATGTGAAAGTACAGGGGTCAACTATTAAGGCAGCGGCTTATGACTGCGCAAACAGCGAAGGTTTCGATGCGGTTCTGACAAAGAAAAGCTGGGTTGACAGACCTGAGAATTATGTGAAGGTGGCGAAGAATCAGGATGCAAAGACCATCACCTTCACAAATGTAAAAAACGGCACGTATTATCTGGGAATCCATGCGTACAACAGGGATTATTATGATGGAAATGTGTCCGGGAAAAGGTTTGGGGCATGGAGTTATCCAGTAAAAGTAGTAGTAAAGAACGGAATTCCCACAGAGAGGGTGAAGATTAAAACTGTAAAAACAAGTAAAGGAGCTGTGTCTGTAACAGTTGGCGTACCAAAAGGATTTGCAAGAGCAGATATGGAACTGAGATCTACAGGCGGAACCACCGTATATAAACGGAACAATCGGACAACCTATACAAGGATTACAGGCGTGAAGCCCGGAACCTATACTCTGAAAGTCCGCCCATGGGTCAAAATTAACGGAAGGAAAGCTTACGGAGACTGGGTATCCTGGGGAAGAAGAATCAGGGTAAAATAAAAAGAAACAGACAACTGCCCCTTGTTTAGGATAATAAGCGGGAATCCTCGGCAATTCAATTACCGAGATGAAAGCGCAAACTGTGCATATCTGCACTCATAATAAATAAAAATAACAAAACGGTTTTCATTCAATTTCTCCCTATAAAAAGCTGTATCCAGCATCATAAAAAAGAAAATATGTTCGATATTTTATTGCGAAATTTTTGATATCATGGTATCATATATGTATGAAAGAAAATCTTATACATTATCGCACTTGTGTGTGCAATATTAATTACCATATGGTATGGTCGGTAAAATACCGGCGGAAGATATTAAGTGCGGAGGTCGAGGCATATCTGCAGAAACTGGTGCAGGAGATCGCAGAAGATAAGGGCTTTACGGTCCATCTGTTTGAATGTGGGGAAGGAGACCATGTACACTGTTTTGTGTCAGCCCCTCCGAAATTATCCATAACTGCGATCATGAAATACCTGAAGGGGATCTCCGGCAGGAAACTTTTCGAACGTTTTCCGGAAATAAGAAACCAGCTTTGGAAAGGGGAGCTGTGGAACCATTCCTATTATGTGGAAATGGTCGGATCTGTATCGGAAGAAAATATCCGCAGGTACATCGAACATCAGAGCAAAGCGTACTGATACTATGGAGGAGAGGAAATGCTGCTGTCAAAGAAAACATCCATAAAGGTCAGCCGGGAATATGCGAACCTCATCGGGCATATGTGCTATGCAGCATCCAAGCTCTGGAATGTCTGTAATTACGAGCGTCAGCATTACAAAGAAACTGGGATAGAGCAGCATCCGGACTGGTATTATCAGAAAAAAGCCCATAAAGAGGATCTGTGGTATAAACAGCTCCCGTCCCAGACGGCCCAGGAAGTCTGCAAGCTGCTGGACAAGGCATGGAAGTCTTTTTATGCCCTGAAAAGATCCGGGGGGATCGAGACTCCCAGACCGCCGCGGTTTAAGCAGGAAAGTATCCCCATTACCTATATGCAGATGGGGATCGTGCATGAGCGGGATACGGGCAGAGTCCGCCTGTCCCTTCCAAAGGCATTAAAAAAATATATGGAAGAAACGTATCAGATCCATGAAAACTTTCTTTACCTTGAAAATAAGATTTTCAGGGGCATGGATCAGATCAAACAGCTGCGGATCTATCCGCCGGAGAAGGGAAACTGTAAAATTATTGTTGTTTATGAGGTTTCTGGCCAGGAAGAACTTCCACAGAACGGACATGAACTGTCCATTGATCTGGGACTCCATAATCTTATGACGTGTTATGATTCCGGGAACGGTAAGACGTTTATCTTGGGCAGGAAGTACCTTGCACTGGAAAGATATTTCCATAAAGAGATCGCAAGGGTGCAGGCCCAGTGGTATGGGCAGCAGTCCGGAAAGGGAGTAAAGTATCTGGCTACATCAAAACATATCAGGAAGTTATATAAGAGAAAACATGATTCAGTAACGGATTATCTGCACAAGGTCACAAGGTATCTTGCAGAATACTGCCGGGAACAGGGGATCACCTGTGTCGTTGCAGGGGATATCCGGAATATCCGGAGAGAAAAAGACCTGGGACACAGGACAAACCAGAAGTTCCACAGCCTGCCGTATAACAGGATCTACATCATGCTGGAATATAAGCTGAAAAGATATGGGATCCGTTTTATAAAACAGGAAGAAAGTTATACCAGCCAGTGCAGTCCGCTGTCACCGAAAGTGGGGAAAAGATATGCAGAGCCGTCCAAACGGAAAGAGAGAGGGTTGTACAGAGATGGAAACAGAACCTATAACGCAGATGCCGTAGGCGCATATAATATCCTGAGAAAATATCACTCCGTATCCGGAGTAAAAAAAGAACTGTCCGTAACCGGACTGAAAACACCGGAAATAATAAAAGTAGCTGTATAGCTCTAAAGAGCAAACAGTAGTGGTGTCATGGATGCACCCTGAAAAAAAGGCGGTATCCCGCCTTAATTCAGATGCTCTGGTAACTCAGTTGCCGAGTAATTCACTTACTATACTATGCTGAAGGTGTTCGCGAAGTATATAAGTTTATCTATATGAAATGGAATAAATAGTCGATTTTCTGATACTGATTGAGAGTAAAGACTCTTTCACGTGACGTTCAAAAAATCGACTTTTTATCTTGGATAATTCAGTGGAATCTCCTGCTTCAATTATGAAAACATTAAGTGATGAACGGAGATTTACTGATATTTTTATAGCAATTCCAGAAAATAATGCAATTAAGACAGTTCAGCATTTTCCTGTCTTTCGTGCTTTGCAGGAGTGCATTAGTTGCATTGTTTTCTGGGATTATAAAAGAAAGATAGGATGGGGAGTTAAAAAACAAATATGGATTATCAGTCAATTGTAACATTTGTTATGGAAATGGCCGGTTCAGTGGCGTTTGCTGCTTCCGGAGCGATGGTGGGCGTTGAACGGAATATGGATATTTTCGGCGTGAGCGTTCTGGGAGTTGCAACAGCAGTAGGCGGAGGAATGATCAGGGATATTGTTCTGGGGATCATCCCTCCGGCTGTATTTACCAATCCTGTATATGCACTGGTGTCAGTGCTTGCTTCCTGCATTGTTTTCTTTATTTTTTATTTCAAGAGAGAATTGCTTCAGGGGCACAGGCGTGAGACCTACGATAAAATCATGCTGGCAATGGACTCTGTCGGGCTTGGGATTTTTACAGTAGTAGGAGTAAATACAGGAATCCGCCAGGGATATATGGACAATGTGTTCCTGCTTGTATTTCTTGGAACCATTACGGGAGTAGGCGGCGGTCTGCTTAGAGATATGATGGCGAGTGTACCGCCGTATATTTTTGTAAAACATATCTATGCCTGTGCCTCCATCATTGGTGCAGTTGTATGCGTATATATGAATCGATTTGTGGGAAATGTACAGGCTATGGTAGTATCATCAATTGTAGTGGTGCTGATCCGATATCTGGCAGCACATTACCGCTGGAATCTGCCCAGGCTGTCACCACATGAATAGGAAGGATACCGTATAAAATCAGACAGGTAATATTTAGCACAGTCAGGCTGAGTTTGTCTGACTGTCTTTTTGTTCGAGGAGGAAAATTATTGATAATCGGAGCATCTACAGTTTCAGATTTTGTGGCGGTCAGACGGCTGCGGGCAAATTTATCAGGCTCGCGATTACCGGATTCTACACCGAAATAGTCAGCTTCTGTTACATGTGCGGCATCCGCGATGCTGACGGTAAATGCACCGCGTGCTTTGATATTCTGTACGGTTTTATGGGTCTCGGTAAGGTTCAATGCAACTGTGTCACGTTCCTGCATCGTACCCCAGGCAGCGTTCATTACATTGATGCTTCCGTCTTCATTATAGGTTGCAACCATCAATACAGGCATAGGAAAAATGCCTTCTGTAATATTTAATTTTTTTCTCATTACAACAGCCCCTTTCAGATTCAATTGACAGGATAATATATCCTGCTATAAATGAGCAAGTTTGAAAAAATGCACAAAATTATCCTGCTAATTTCATAAATGCTTCAAAATCATCACTTGCTTTTGCACATAGGAATAGATACTGATACTTTTCCTGATGAACGGCACTACAGATTCGATGATATCCATCTTGAAAAGATCGATATTTGCCAGTTCCTGTGACACAAATACAATGTGCCAGTGACATCAGCAGCCAGTATCTCTGTATTTCCTTTGAGAAACGGATCTGGTATGTATCCAGTGCCAGACGGTTTTTACATTGCCTGAAAAATATCTCGATCGGCCATCGACACACATAACAGGAAAAGATCTCTTTCTTTTATGCAAAATCACGAACTTGCTCATTTATAGTGATATAAAACAACATCAATGCATGCTGAAATATGTAAAAAGGCAATCGTATAAAATTGCGATTGCCAGATTTTAATATTTACTGCTTTAAGGTTAGGATTGTATGGAAGGTACCGGAATCATTATCATAATACATTTGCAAATTTCCATGGTACTGTTTTACGACTTTTTTAATGCTTTTGATTCCGAATCCATGTCTGCCATTGTCTGATTTATGGGATATAGGAAGTCCCTCTGGATTATATACAGGGGTATTTTGGCAGGAGTTGATGAGTATGATAATAAGAAAGGGTGAATTTTCTTTCTTTTGTACGGTGAGCTCAATAAAAGAGTCTGGAATATTCTCTGCTGATTCCACTGCATTCTCCAATAAGTTACAGAATAAAGAAGTCAAATCGCGCGGATATATATGTTGTACCGTGCCGCTTCTGATGTCAGTGTGAAAAATAATGTGCTTATCATTGCAGTGGCGCTGATAGCGGCACAGAATGGAGTTTAGCATTTCATGATCACAGAGTTTTGTGGTTTCCTTTAAGTCGGAAGATTCCATGAGTTGTTGTATATAGTCATTTATTTTATCGGAATCATTTTTTTCGTTCAGTAATCTGATTGATTGAAGATGTTTCTTTATATCGTGGATCAAAATGCTCTGGTTCTCGTTTTGTGCAAGCATCATTTCATAGTATTCAACAGAATCGGATTCTTTCTGGAGCAGTAACTGCAAATCGGCATATTCCTGTGATCTTTTTGTGTTATATTGGTTGATTCCAAATACAAGTAGGTTGACCAGCAACAGAAAAACGGCACAGATTGTTACTAGAAAATCAACCGGTGGGGCATATGCGGTTGTTTCACCAATAGAAAGAAGAGTAAACATCATAAGAATAGAGGAAAGCGGGATGAACATCAAGAGAATTTCGGAGTGACCGTACGGTTCTTGAGCTGCTTTGTTCCCCTTGAAGAGCCAACTTAACAAGTAAACGACTGCAAAAAAGGTAATTTTGCTAAATACGGTATAAAAAACAAGTCCGACACTTGCTTCTAAGAGAAAATGGGGAAAGAATCTTGATATCATCCCCAAAACTGCAAGTTCAGATATTCCCATAATCGCTGTAAGTATAGCGGAATGGAAGAGTGCCAATAATAACTTGAGGTTAAACATTATATAGAGGAAAACAGTGTTTATCACAAAAAAACTGATAATATTCAGCCATGTTTGCCCAAGCAGGGAAAGAAAAAACAACAGTACATAAAGAACACTTAATAGAGTCAGTCTCTTTTTACCGCTATGAGAAGGGAAAAAAGGCTGGCGGCGTACTGCCATAAGATAACCGCTTCTGTAAAAAAACTAAAAATAAGTAAAATAATATATTCCATTTATTTTCACCTCATGCTTTCCAGATATAGTAGATATGCATTTCTGAAGGAACTGTATTTCCTGCGTGTCAGGTAAGCGGTAATCTGAGGATTTGATAAATGTACGGTGGAGTGATCAAAGTCCACAATATGTTCGAAGTTAACAATAAAGCTCCGGTGTGTCTGAAAAAAACTGTTTTGGGGAAGCTTTTCCAACCAGTAATTCATATTATGAATAGAGTCAAAGTCCTGACGGGCAGTATGTACAATTACTTTTCGCCCCTGAGCTTCTATGGCAATAATCTGCGAAGCAGGAAACGAATATACCGCCTGTTTTGTTTCCACAGGAATTTTGAGTGTAATGGAATTGTAATAAGCTAAGGCATCCTTCAGATTTCGGAAAAAACGCTGCTTATCTAGAGGTTTGGAAAGGTAACGGAATACATGAAAACGCATTGCTTCATCCAAATATTCAGAATAAGAGGTGACAACAAAAACGATCACATTTCTATTTGCTTTTTTTAATTCATTCCCAACATAGATTCCATTCATGCCAGGCATTTCGATATCCAGAAAAACAATATCCTTTTCACCTTTGTCAGTTAACAAAGCTTCACCACTGGTAAAAGAAACTAATTCAGGACATTTTAAATGGTTGGACTCAAAGTAGGATTCGATATACTTCTTCAATTGTTCAATGATCAGAGTGTCATCATCACAAATTAAAATACGCATTTTTTCACCTGACTTTCTAAATAGATGTATGTGTACATCTTATCACATAGAATTTCCAAATGCAAAAAATGCGTATGAAAAGACAATTTAATTACAATTTTGGTTCATTATGTGTTGCTTTGTTATTTCGTTTTACAAGCAGTTCGATAAAGTCTCCGGCAAGCTCTATGTCGGATTGATTACATAACCGTAGTTTATCAATAATATCCTGTGGAATATTATAAGCGTGCATACTGCCGAGCAGAAGGTAGTCAGGTGTAACATTGAGTAAATTACAAATCTGAATGAAAATATCCAGACTTGGTTTTTGCCTTCCGTTTTCGATTGATGACATATGGCTATTGGATATATTTAATCTTTCGGCAAGTTCTGCCTGTTTTATCCGTAATTCTTTTCTGCGTATTTTGATGCGGTTTCCCATACCTTCATATTGAAATTCTATTTATCCCACCTTCTTTCAGTAGAATTTTACCAATAGAACTAAATAAAAAGAAGAATGTAACAAAGAACTATTCTGCAATATATTAAACAAACTGATATTTATATATAAATAATTCTGTATCACATATTATTTTTCGTAGAAAAGAGGGAAATTATCCAATATTGTAAAGAATCATTCCGTTCATTCCAAAGGGGTCGTTTATTTGATTAAAGTGGTATATGATTGCTTATGTGAAAATCAATGACAAATTTTAGTGGAAAGGAGAGAGGTCATTATGAAGAAAGAGGTAACTAAATCGGTTGCAAAAGGAATGAAAGCAGCATTAGATGTTGTGTTACGGACAGAAGCTAACACAGCTTCTTGTCTTATCATGTATCAGCCTAAGGCACCGAAAGAATTAATGAACTACAGGAGAAACAAGTAATGGAAAAATGTACAGATACAGTAGTAAATTGGATGATCCGGTGTAATGCGATAAACGAGGCGGATAAGGAACTTTACAAGTATGCATTATATAGTTTTTTTCTATTGGTATCACCACTTATCCTTGCAGGAGTTATTGGCTTTGGCTTGGGAAGCGTAAAACACGGAGTTGCTCTTATTTTTCCGTTTGTGGTTCTGAGAAAATTTAGTGGTGGTTATCATGCAAAAAATTTGCACACTTGTATTCTTGGATCTGGTTTTCTATTGTTTCTGTGCATAATGTTATCAATGCATGTGCAATGTGATTTGAAGTTGGCAATAGCTACAGTTATTGCGTCTGTGAGCCTGATTACATTTAGTCCAATAGACAGTGAAAACAGAAGACTTGATACTAACGAGAAAAGGACATATAAAAAAACAACAGTGTTCTTCGTGATACTGTTTGGGCTGTTAGATATAGCTTTATTTTTGCTGGGAAAGTACATCTATACAATCTGTTTTTCTGTTGGGATATTACTGACAGCAGGCTTACAAGTACCTTGTATCGTAAAGAAAATGTGTAAATCGACCAAAAACAGACTGTAAATGTCGTTTGGTGCAAAAGGGGTTGAAATCATGGCAAAAATAAAGATAATAAAGTTTGTCATTGATTTGATCAAAGTTCTTTATTTACAGTTAATTCAGTTTGTTCATTGAAAGGGAGTGGATTCCAATGGGACAATGATAGAATTCTATCACTTTAAATTGAGTAGTTCGGTTCGGAGTAGTTAAACGGGCATAATGGAGGTAAAAGATTAAAATGACACATAAGAAAGAAGTTGTTTTTAGCTTGTTGTTTGTAATAATGGTGTTATGTACAGGCTGCAGTGATAAAGATAATGGAGATACGTCTAAAAATAACAGGACTTCAGGAGAATCATTTGTTCAAGAAGAAACTATTGAGAGTACAGACAATACAGACAATGCAGACGGCAGCTCGGCACCAACGCCAGAACTGAAAACGCCCCGAACGAAAAAGGAATTGGAAGATGCGCTTGGTACAGTGAATGAGTCGGGAAAATGGACGCCACCAGCCGGTTCTCATATAGATCCCAAAACAGGTAATATACTGAATAAAGATGGGGTCGTGGTTGGAACTACGCAGGAACCTTATAGTAAAGCACGTCCAGGTTCTCAAGGATGATGATATGGTGTAAAAAAATTATGGGAGGAAAAGATTATGAAGTATATGAGAAAAAACTCATTTGTAGTGTGTTTGGTCATAAGTGCAATTCTTTTGACAAGTTCATTTGCAATGCCGGTGCTTGCTGCGGAAAATACAGGAATTGAAACAAGCTCTGTCACGAGAAGCGTACCGGGATATTACAAGTGCACAGGGTCGGATGTAAATATCAGATCAGGCCCTGGAACACAATATACAATAGTAGGCACATTGAATTATGGCACAAAAGTATATGTATATTCTATCAGTAATGGGTGGGCCAAAATTTCTCTTGGCGGCATTTACCGTTATGTTAGTGCCGATTACCTTCGGGAGCTTTAAGGAAAAACATTTAATATAAACGAGGCATAGGTAAATAGCTGTATGGGCTGCCGCACTGAAAAGTTTGGTGCGGCAGCACTTTTGTTTACTTTTTTAATTGAAACTACAAATGGACAAATTCTAAAAAACGTCCCAAAAACAGTATTCTGTGTTTGGGTTATAAAGACAAATTTAAAATATATAGATATTTCCGGTGGTTCGTGGTATGATAAAAATAGAAACAAAAGTGCTATTTCAAGAAAGGGTGATGGTTATGGCATTGGCACAGGCAACAAAATCCCATGAACCAACTTATACAATCAATGATGCAATGGATGTTCTTTTGTCAAGGCTGGATGAAGCCATTGATGATATGGAAAGTGACAGAGTGCAGATAGTGGAAGAAGCATGGGCAGAAATTGATGCAATATAAGGGGTACGGATGGAAAAAAGAAAATACAAAGTTGTAATTGCCCAGAGCGGCAAGCTGGATGTGAAGGAAAAAAGAAATATATCCTTCAGCAATTTAAATACCGGGAGTATGCAGAGGATTTTTCCCAAAAGATTAAAAAGCGGTTCTTGCACTTGACACACTTCCTACCAGATATAATACAATAGGCTTCCGATATCGTGGCTATGATATTTACATGAAATATACTGCCTGTTTTTTAACGCCATTGGAATTGTTAGAAAGAAAGATTAAAATAAGAGACACCAGCAATCAATACGCTGATGTCTCTTATTAATATTACCTGATTGTTGATAAATAATTTACTTTGTATCCTGCAGTGCGAGATAACCTTCTTCGCCTGTACGGATCTTAACGACATTTTCAATGTCATATACAAATACTTTACCATCACCAATCTGACCGGTATGGAGGACTGCCTTGGCAGTTTCGATAACTTTCTGTACAGGTACGAGACTTACAACAATCTCAATTTTGACCTTAGGAAGAAGATTCATTTCCATCTCAACACCACGATAGTAGGATGGAGCACCTTTCTGTACACCGCATCCGAGAACGTTCGTAATAGTGATACCTGTAACACCGATCTCATTCATTGCCTGCATAAATTCATCAAGCTTATTCTGACGGGTGATGATAACAACTTTTGTAAGCTTATGAACGCCTTCTTTCGGAAGTTCAGGAACTGATTCAGCAGGAGCAGAAGGTCTGGCTGTGACAACAGGAGCTTTTATGGAAGTTCCCATAGGAGTCGGAACACCAGCCATTGCGAAACCGTCATAAGCACTTGCAAGACCATGTTCTTTGGAGTCAAGACCTGCGATCTCTTCTTCAGCTGAAACACGAAGTCCGATTGTATGTTTGATTACCTGGAAGATAATTGTCATAGTAACAACAACCCATGCGATTGTGATGATCATACCAGTGAACTGAACACCAAATCCGTGGAAGCCGCCGCCTGTAAGGAGTCCTTTCCAGTCTGTGCCTGATCCGTCTGAGAAAAGACCAACTGCAAGGGTACCGAAAGCACCGTTTAAACCATGAACACCGACAGCACCAACAGGGTCATCAATTTTCAGAACCTTGTCAATAAATTCAATACCAAATACTACGATAAAACCGGAAGCAATACCGATGATTGCTGCGGATGTAGGAGAAACTGTGTCGCATCCTGCTGTAATTGCTACAAGTCCTGCAAGAGAACCGTTCAGAGACATGGAAACATCCGGTTTTTTGTAACGTACCCATGTGATGATCATAACAGTTACAGTTGCAACAGCTGCTGAAAGGTTAGTAGTAACGAAGATTTTACCGGCACTTACGATTGCATCGCCTTCCATACTTACTGTGGAAGCACCGTTAAATCCGAACCAGCAGAACCAGAGGATAAATACACCTAAAGCGCCAACTGTAAGGTTGTGTCCCGGGATAGCCTTTGATTTGCCGTCCTTTGTATATTTACCGATACGAGGTCCAAGGATGATGGCACCGATCAGAGCTGCCACACCACCTACCATATGTACTGCACAGGAACCTGCGAAATCGTGGAATCCCATCTGGCTGATAAATCCACCGCCCCAGATCCAGTGTCCGGATACCGGATATACAACAAGACTGATCATAAGGCTGTAGATGCAATAGGAAAGGAACTTGGTACGTTCTGCCATTGCACCGGAAACAATTGTTGCGGATGTTGCACAGAATACTGTCTGGAAGATTAAGAATGCCCAGAAAGGAACTCCGTCAGGAAGCATTCCTGAACCATAGTGTGCTTCTGTGGCAATACCACCGATCTTTCCGATAAATCCATTACCTGCACCAAACATCAGACCGAAGCCGACCAGCCAGAAGACCGGGGTTCCGATACAGAAGTCCATCAGGTTTTTCATAATAATGTTACCTGCGTTTTTGGCTCGTGTGAAGCCTGTTTCTACCATTGCGAATCCGGCCTGCATAAAGAAGACCAGCGCGGCGCCGACCAGCACCCATATTGTGTTTACTGCGGAAAATTCCATAATAATATTCCTCCCTCATAAAAATTTCCTCATATTTTATAAAATGCAAAAAGCGCGATGCCTGGAAATGTAGCCAGTTCATCGCGCTTTTGCGAATATAAAATCCATATTTATAGTGTATTGCATAACTGATGTAATAGAAAAGACATTTCGTATGACTGTATGCAATGCAGTTTAAAATCAAAATTATATGTAAAACAGGAGAACATCAAAATATCGTGTGATTAATGGATGAGGAAATCGATAATGAATTATGAAGTAGAGTTCATAAAGATATTCCCCTGTTATTACCTGTTAATTAAACGGAAAACAGAAGCTTGTCATATGTAGGATATGGAAGCAGTGCATCCGGAATCAGAGTTTCTGCTGCATCTACAGACTTTCTGAGTTCATCCATATCAGAAAGAACAACTGTCTGGTATGCTTTTGCATTAGCCAGAGGATCTTCTGTAGCAAGCGCTTTGGCAGTGTCTGCTTTTAAGGTCTCAAGACCTGTGGAAATCTCATCAGCAAGCTGTGACAGCTCTTTGATCAGTTTTCCTTCAGAAGCTGTGCTGACATCTGAAACAACTGATTTTTTAGCAACAGCAGTAGCTGCAACTTTGTCGATATATGCGAATACAGATGGAAGGAAATCCTTCTGTACCATTTCAACCATAGTATTGGACTCAATGTTAAGAATCTTGGAATAGGATTCCAGCCAGATCTCATAACGGGATTCAATTTCTTCTTTTGTGAAGATATGATATTTGGTAAAGAGTTCAATATTTTTATCTGCGATCCACTGAGGAAGAGCATCTGGTGTAGATTTCAGGTTAAAGAGACCTCGTTTCTCAGCTTCTTCGATCCATTCGTCTGTATAACCGTTTCCGTTAAAGATAACACATTTATGATCAATAATTGTCTTCTTGATCAGTTCGTGGATTGCATCCTCCATCTTGTCTTCCGGTACATCCTTTAACTGTTCTGCAAACTGGTGAACACACTCAGCAACAGCAGTGTTTAAAATAATGTTCGGGTTTGCAACAGAAGCTTCGGAACCAAGCATACGGAATTCGAATTTGTTACCTGTAAATGCGAATGGTGAAGTACGGTTTCTGTCTGTATTGTCTTTTACGAAATGTGGAAGTACTTTTGCACCGATATCCATCTGGACTGCGCGGCTTCCTGCAAAATATTCGTCATTTTCGATAGATTTTAATACTTCTGTCAGTTCATCACCGAGGAATACGGATACAACAGCAGGCGGAGCCTCGTTTGCACCAAGACGGTGATCATTTCCTGCACTTGCTACAGAAATACGAAGTACATCTGCGTATTCATCAACTGCTTTGATAACAGCTGTCAGGAAAATCAGGAACTGTGTATTTTCAGCAGGTGTTTTTCCCGGATCAAGGATATTTACACCGGTATCTGTAATCATAGACCAGTTGTTGTGTTTACCACTTCCGTTGATTCCCTCAAATGGTTTCTCGTGAAGAAGGCATACAAGTCCGTGCTTGTCGGCAACTTTCTTCATTACTTCCATTGTTAACTGGTTGTGGTCAACCGCAACGTTTGTTGTATCGAATACAGGAGCCAGCTCATGCTGTGCAGGAGCAACTTCGTTATGTTTTGTTTTGGCAGGAATACCAAGTTTCCAGAGCTCTACATCCAGGTCATGCATATAAGCTGCGACACGAGGTTTCAGAGCACCGAAGTAATGATCTTCCATTTCCTGGCCCTTAGGAGCAGGAGCACCGATCAGTGTACGTCCGCAGAATACAAGGTCTTTTCTCTGTTTGTATAATTCCTTGTCTACCAGGAAGTATTCCTGTTCAGGACCTACAGTTGTATTTACGTGTTTGATATCTTTATTTCCTATTATATGGAGAAGGTTTGTAGCTTCTTTATCAAGTGTCTGCATGGAACGAAGGAGAGGAGTCTTTTTATCAAGAGCTTCTCCGCTGTAGGAGCAGAATGCTGTAGGAATGTAAAGGGTTCCGTCTTTGATGAATGCCGGTGATGTCGGATCCCATGCTGTATATCCTCTTGCCTCGAATGTGGCACGAAGACCGCCTGACGGGAAACTGGAAGCATCCGGCTCACCTTTTACAAGTTCTTTACCTGAGAAATCCATGATCACCTGACCATCTCCTGTAGGAGAAATGAAGCTGTCATGTTTCTCTGCAGTTACGTTTGTCATTGGCTGGAACCAGTGAGTATAATGAGTGGCGCCGTTCTCGGTAGCCCATTCTTTCATTGCAACAGCAACGGAGTTGGCAACATCAAGTTCAAGGTGTGTACCGCTCTCGATTGTTTTCTTTAATGCTTTGTACATGTCTTTTGGCAGTTTACTTCTCATTACTTTGTCGTTGAAGACCAGGCTGCCGTACAGTTCAGGGATATTCTGTGCCATATAGGTACTCTCCTTTCGGTTTGCAATATTTTCTGAATATGTGTAGTGCCGCTGCAGATCACCATTGTGACTGCCTGCGGTTTTCGTCTCATAGAAAATTCCTCATCGAACATTTTCTATGAAACGAAAGTTTTATAAAACGAAAAAAGCGCCCTGGATGAGATCTCTGTAGATCTTTCCAAAGCGCCTTTGCTTTATGTGCTGTACTATAAACGAAATGAAAACAGATGTCAAGCACTTTTTTTGAAAAAATTCAGAAAAAATTTTTGAGATATGGCAAAAAAAGGATAGGTTGACAAATTTGTTTCTATTATTATAATTTGATTTTGGAACCCGTCAAACATAAGAAAACAATGTCAGCGGGTTTTGAAAGTAAAGTTAAAGTCAGACAAGAGAATACGATCGGAGGAAATCAGATGGCTGGAATAAAAGAAGAGTGCGGCGTCTTTGGAATTTATGATCTGGATGGCGGCAATGTAGTTCCGTCCATATATTATGGACTGACTTCCCTGCAGCACAGAGGACAGGAATCCTGCGGACTTGCAGTTTCTGATACTAAGGGAGAGCGTGGAAATGTGAAGTTTCATAAGGATCTGGGACTTGTAAGTGAGGTTCTCAGACAGGATGTTGTCCGTAAATATGAGGGAGATATTGGTATTGGTCATGTAAGATATTCCACAACAGGAGCTTCTGTTGCAGAGAATGCACAGCCCCTTGTTTTGTCTTATGTAAAGGGAACTCTTGCACTTGCACATAACGGAAATCTGGTTAATACACCGGAACTGAAATGGGAACTGATCCAGAATGGAGCGATTTTCCATACAACTACAGATTCAGAGGTTATTGCGTTCCATATCGCAAGAGAACGTGTGCATTCTAAAACAGTAGAAGAGGCAGTGCTAAAGACTGCAAAGAAGATCAAAGGTGCATATGGTCTGGTAGTTATGAGCCCGAGAAAACTGATCGCAGTCCGCGACCCATATGGACTGAAACCATTGTGTCTCGGTAAAAGAGGAAATGCTTATGTTATTGCTTCTGAGAGCTGTGCTCTGACATCTGTAAGTGCGGAATTTATCCGTGACATTGAGCCGGGTGAGATTCTTACGATCACAAAAGACGGACTGAAGTCAAATAAAGAGCTTGCGTCTGCTGCTGCAAAACGCGCGCATTGTGTGTTTGAGTATATATATTTTGCAAGACTTGACAGTACCATTGATGGGGTGAAGGTCTATGATGCCAGAATCCGCGGTGGTAAATCTCTTGCCAAGTCTTATCCTGTAGAGGCAGATCTTGTAACAGGTGTACCGGAGTCCGGACTCCCTGCTGCAAAGGGATACTCCGAAGCATCAGGAATCCCGTTTGCATTTGCGTTCTATAAAAACAGCTATATTGGAAGAACATTTATCAAACCGACTCAGGAAGAACGTGAGTCCAGCGTTCATCTGAAACTGAGTGTGCTGGAATCTGTTGTAAAAGATAAGAGGATTGTTCTGGTGGATGATTCTATTGTTCGTGGAACAACCATTGCAAACCTGATCCACATGTTAAAAGAGGCGGGAGCAAAGGAAGTGCACGTACGTATCAGTTCACCGCCATTTTTACATCCATGTTATTTCGGAACGGATGTGCCGTCAAATGATCAGCTCATTGCAGCCAGCCACAGCACGGAGGAAATCTGTAAAATGATCGGAGCAGATTCTCTTGGCTACATGCAGACAGATTATCTGGAAGGAATGGCGGGCGGCCTGCCCTTATGTAAGGCATGCTTCGATGGAAATTATCCGATGGAGATTCCGGATTATACAAATGCGGAGTTTGCAGATATTGTGAAGTGTTAAGTCGCAAAAATTCATAAAAAATGCAGAAACCTGTCGATGATATATGGAATCAATCTCACATAATGGTAAAACCAATATAGGATGAAGTCATACATAATGTATAAAATAATGCTGTGAAAACATATATAAACGAACAAAATGCACAATAGAACCCCTGCGCTTTATGAAAATTGGATAAATTTAAAAACTTGACAAATTCTGAAATGTGGAACATAATATGGGCGTCTGATAGAAAAAAACAAAGAATGTTTTCAGAAAGGGTGATCACGATGTCACAGAGTAAAATCAAGTTAAATGCAACCGAAGAGGTGCAGGAATTTGTGAATGCTGCAAGCAGATGTGATTTTGATATTGATGTTTATTACAACAGATTTTTAATTGATGCCAAATCAATCCTTGGTGTACTTAGTCTGGATCTGACCAGAGAACTGACAGTAGACTGCCACGGGGAGAGCCGGGAATTTGATCGTACATTGAAGAAATTTGCAGTTGCATAAATTTTACATTTTTATAACCGAATAATTATCGCAGAGAAGACGGGTCTGGAAGATGAACTTCTACAGATTCGTTTTTTCTGTATTATGACTGTGTTCAGAGTAATTCCATAAAATATAACTGCTTCATAGTTTATCAGAAGGAACTTATTTGATTTGTTTTTGCTTAAAAACGGGAAATTCATTATTGACAAACGAAAAAAAATGTTTTATAGTATAGCATATTTTTAAAGAAAGCCAATTGAACATATTATTATAGAAGATATGATGATCTGACAAAGGCGTCAGATGCAGAATACCAGATGGGTCAAGTGCCCTCTGATAGCTGCATCTGACGCTTTTTTATTAACAAAGGATGATGGAGGAGGAAATCAAAATGGCAGTGAAATACGTATTTGTTACAGGAGGAGTTGTTTCCGGTCTTGGAAAGGGAATCACAGCTGCATCTCTGGGGCGTCTTCTGAAAGCGAGAGGATATCAGGTAACCATGCAGAAGTTTGATCCTTATATCAATATCGACCCCGGAACCATGAACCCGATTCAGCACGGAGAAGTTTTTGTAACAGACGATGGTACAGAGACAGACCTGGATCTGGGACATTATGAGAGATTCATTGATGAGAGTCTTGATAAAAATTCCAATGTGACAACCGGTAAGGTTTACTGGTCTGTTCTTCAGAAAGAACGTCACGGGGATTTCGGCGGGGGTACCGTACAGGTAATTCCTCATATTACAAATGAGATTAAGAGTCGTTTCTACCGCGCCAAATCACCGGAGGAAAACAAGATTGCCATTATCGAGGTGGGAGGAACAGTTGGTGATATTGAAAGCCAACCGTTCCTGGAAGCAATTCGTCAGTTCCAGCTCAATGTGGGACATGACAATGCAATCCTGATTCACGTAACATTAATTCCTTATTTAAAGGCATCTGAAGAACTGAAAACAAAACCTACACAGGCAAGCGTAAAGGAACTTCAGGGAATGGGAATTCAGCCGGATGTACTGGTGTGCAGAAGTGAACATGAGCTGACAGAGGACATTAAAGAAAAAATCGCTTTATTCTGCAACGTACCTGTATCACATGTACTTCAGAACCTGGATGTGGAATATTTATATGAAGCTCCTCTTGCAATGGAAAGAGAGAAGCTTGCAGATGTAGTTCTTTCAAGTCTCCGTCTGGAAAACAGAAAACCGGATTTAAGTGACTGGGAGGAAATGGTAGAAAGTCTGAGAAATCCGAATAAAACAGTAAAGATCGCAATTGTAGGAAAATATACACAGCTTCATGATGCATATCTCAGTGTAGTAGAGGCACTGAAACATGGCGGAATTTCCTGCAGAGCCAAGGTAGAGCTTGACTGGATCGATTCCGAAGAACTGACAGAGAAGAATCTGGATCAGCAGCTTCACAATGTAGATGGTATCCTGGTTCCGGGTGGTTTCGGGAACAGAGGTACAGAAGGAATGATCCTGGCAGCACAGTATGCAAGAGTACATAAGATTCCATATCTTGGAATCTGTCTGGGAATGCAGATGGCAATTGTAGAATTCGCCCGTCATGTACTTGGATACGAAGATGCAAACAGTATTGAACTGAATCCGGAGACAAAGCATCCGGTAATTGCATTAATGCCGGATCAGGAAGATATCGAAGATATCGGTGGAACCTTAAGACTTGGAAGTTATCCATGTATTCTTGCAGAAGGTTCCAGATCCTATGAACTCTTTGGCAAAAAAGAAATCCATGAGCGCCACAGACATCGTTATGAAGTAAACAATGCATTCCGTAAAGAACTTCAGGAGAAAGGAATGAATATCGTAGGAACTTCCCCTGATAATCATATTGTAGAGATGATCGAGATCGCAGGGCACCCGTTCTATGTAGGAACTCAGGCCCATCCGGAATTCAAATCCCGCCCGAATCATGCACATCCTTTATTCAGAGGATTTATTCAGGCGGCCGTCGATAAGAAAATAAGCGAAGAACAGCAGCAGAAATAGAAAGGATGAGGAGATTATGAAAGAAGTGAGAGAACAGCAGCAACAGCAAGGTATGTACAGGCCTGAATTTGAGCATGACAACTGTGGTATCGGAGCAGTTGTCAATATCAAAGGCAAGAAAACCCACGATACTGTTGCAAATGCATTAAAGATCGTAGAACATCTGGAACACCGCGCAGGTAAGGATGCAGAAGGCAAAACCGGTGACGGTGTAGGTATCCTTCTCCAGATTTCCCATAAATTTTTCAAGAAAGCCTGTAAGAAAGAGGGATTTGAGATTGGTGATGAGAGAGAATACGGCATTGCACAGTTTTTCTTCCCACAGCATGAGATTAAACGTGCACAGGCAAAGAAGATGTTTGAGATCATTCTTGAGAAAGAAGGTCTGGAACTTCTGGGGTGGCGTCAGGTTCCGGTATTTCCGGAAGTGCTTGGACACAAGGCAAGAGAATGTATGCCATGCATTATGCAGGCATTTATCAAAAAACCGGAAGATGTGGAAAAAGGTCTTCCATTTGACCGTATGCTCTACATTGCAAGACGTGAGTTTGAACAGAGTAATGATAATACTTATGTAGTTTCCATGAGCAGCCGTACCATCGTTTACAAAGGTATGTTCCTGGTTGGACAGCTTCGTACTTTCTTCGAAGACCTCCAGAGCCCGGATTATGAATCTGCTATCGCTATGGTACACTCCCGTTTCAGTACCAACACAAACCCAAGCTGGGAGAGAGCACATCCGAACCGTTTCATGGTACATAACGGTGAGATCAACACCATCCGCGGCAACGCAGATAAGATGCTTGCAAGAGAAGAGAACATGGAATCTCCATACCTGGAGGGACAGCTTCACAAAGTGCTTCCTGTTGTAAACAGAAACGGTTCCGACTCTGCAATGCTTGACAATACACTGGAGTTTCTGGTAATGAGCGGTATGGAACTTCCGCTTGCAGTTATGATCACAATCCCTGAACCATGGGCAAACAATGACACCATTTCCCAGGCAAAACGTGACTTTTATCAGTACTATGCAACTATGATGGAGCCATGGGACGGACCTGCATCTATCCTGTTCTCTGATGGTGATGTTATGGGTGCAGTCCTTGACAGAAATGGTCTCCGTCCATCCAGATATTATATTACTTCTGACGGCTATATGATCCTTTCCTCAGAGGTGGGTGTTCTGCCAATCCCGGAAGAGAAAATCGTATTAAAAGAGCGTCTCCATCCTGGAAAAATGCTTCTTGTAGATACTGTAAAGGGAAAAGTAATTGATGACAATGAACTGAAAGAGGGCTATGCAAAAATGCAGCCATACGGTGAATGGCTGGATAGTCATCTGGTACAGTTAAAAGACATCAAGATTCCTAACGAAAGACCAGAAGAATATACACCTGAGCAGAGAGCACGTCTGCAGAAAGCATTCGGCTATACTTATGAGCAGTACCGTACTTCCATCAGAAACATGGCGTTAAACGGAGCAGAGAGCATCGGAGCTATGGGTGTGGATACCCCGCTTGCAGTATTTTCCAAACAGAACAGACCATTATTTGACTACTTTAAACAGCTCTTTGCACAGGTTACCAACCCTCCGATTGATGCAATCCGTGAGGAAATCGTTACCAGCACAAGTGTTTATGTAGGTAAAGACGGAAACCTGCTGGAGCAGAAACCGGAAAACTGTCAGGTATTAAAGATTAATAACCCGATCCTGACAAATACAGATATGATGAAAATCAAGAGCTTCAAACATGAGGGCTTCAAGACAGCAGTTGTTTCTACCTTATATTATAAGAGCACCAAGCTTGAGAGAGCTATTGATCGTCTTTTCGTAGAAGTAGATAAAGCATTCCGCGAGGGTGCAAACATCCTTGTTCTTTCAGACAGAGGAGTAGATGAAAACCATATGCCGATTCCGTCACTTCTGGCAGTATCCGCAGTTCATCAGCACCTGGTAAAGACGAAAAAGAGTACCTCCCTTGCAATTATCCTGGAATCCGGTGAGCCAAGAGAAGTACATCACTTTGCAACCTTACTTGGTTACGGTGCAAGTGCCATCAACCCGTACCTTGCCCTTGAGACCATTCATGAACTGATCGACAGTCATATGCTGGAGAAAGACTATTATGCAGCAGTAGATGACTACAATCATGCAGTCATCAGCGGTATTGTAAAGATTGCTTCCAAGATGGGTATTTCCACCATCCAGTCTTATCAGGGATCTCAGATCTTCGAGGCAATCGGTATTTCCTCAGATGTGATCGAGAAATACTTTACTGGTACAGTCAGTCGTGTAGGCGGAATCACACTGGAAGACATCGAAGAGAATGTAGAGAAGCTTCACTCAGAAGCATTTGACCCGTTAGGACTTCCTACAGACCTGACTCTGGACAGCGTAGGCGCACACAAGATGAGAAGCCAGGGAGAGGAACATCGTTACAATCCTCAGACTATTCATCTTCTGCAGCAGTCCACATGGACTGGAAGCTACGATCTGTTCAAACAGTACACAGATCTGGTGGATAAAGAAAACCACGGAAACTTAAGAGGACTTCTGGACTTTAAGTTTGCTGAGACTCCGGTTCCACTTGAAGAAGTGGAGAGCGTAGATGATATTGTAAAACGATTTAAGACAGGTGCCATGTCCTATGGTTCTATTTCACAGGAAGCACATGAGACACTGGCGATCGCCATGAACCACCTTCATGGAAAATCCAATACAGGTGAGGGCGGTGAAAGTGACGAAAGACTGGATTCCGCAGGAAGCAGCGATGACAGATGCTCCGCGATCAAACAGGTTGCCAGTGGACGTTTCGGTGTAACCAGCCGTTATCTTGTATCTGCAAGAGAAATCCAGATCAAGATGGCACAGGGTGCAAAACCTGGTGAAGGTGGACATCTTCCTGCAAAGAAAGTATATCCGTGGATTGCCAAAACCCGTCATTCCACACCTGGTGTCAGCCTGATTTCCCCGCCACCGCACCACGATATCTATTCTATCGAGGACCTGGCACAGTTAATCTATGACCTTAAGAATGCAAATAAATATGCAGATATTTCTGTCAAACTGGTATCTGAAGCAGGTGTCGGTACAGTTGCAGCAGGTGTTGCAAAAGCCGGTGCACAGACGATCCTGATCTCTGGTTATGACGGAGGTACAGGTGCAGCTCCGAGAAGTTCTATCCACAATGCAGGACTTCCATGGGAACTTGGACTTGCAGAAACACATCAGACACTGCTCAAGAATGGTCTGAGAAACCGTGTCCGCATTGAGACAGACGGTAAGCTTATGAGTGGTCGTGACGTTGCGATCGCAGCATTAATGGGTGCCGAGGAATTTGGTTTTGCAACAGCTCCGCTTGTAACCATGGGATGCGTTATGATGCGTGTATGTAACCTGGATACCTGCCCGGTTGGTGTGGCAACACAGAACCCTGAACTTCGTAAGAGATTCAAAGGTAAACCGGAATATGTAGAGAATTTCATGCGCTTTATCGCACAGGAATTAAGAGAGTATATGTCTAAACTGGGATTCCGTACAGTCAGCGAAATGGTTGGACGTACAGATCTTCTGGTTCAGACAGACAATGTACCAGAACCACATCAGGGTAAAGTAGATTTAAGTGCAATCCTGAACAATCCGTTCGCAGGCAAAGACCAGAAAGTTACTTTTGACCCGAAAGCCGTATATAACTTCGAACTGGAAAAGACCATGGATGAAAAGGTTCTGGTTAAGAAATGCGTAAATGCCATCAATAAAGGTCAGAAAACAGAGCTTTCTGTAAACCTGACAAACATTGACCGTACATTCGGAACCATCCTTGGTGCAGAGATCACAAGAAAGAACAAAGACGGACTTGCAGATGACACTATCACTGTACACTGCAACGGTGCCGGCGGACAGAGTTTCGGTGCATTTATTCCGAAAGGTCTGACACTGGAACTGACCGGCGACAGCAACGACTACTTCGGAAAAGGTCTTTCCGGTGGTAAACTGATTCTGAAAGTTCCGGAGAAAGCTGCATACAAAGCAGAAGAGAACATTATCGTAGGTAACGTTGCCCTCTACGGTGCAACCAGCGGTACCGCATTTATCAATGGTGTTGCAGGTGAGCGTTTCGCAGTCCGTAACTCCGGTGCATCTGCAGTTGTAGAAGGCGTAGGAGAACACGGCTGTGAATATATGACAGGTGGCCGCGTAGTCGTACTTGGTAAGACTGGCAAGAACTTTGCAGCAGGTATGAGCGGCGGTATCGCATATGTACTGGATGTGGATAATGTTCTTTACAAGAACCTGAACAAAGCCATGATTTCCATCGAAAAAGTGGAAAACAAATATGACAAAAAAGAACTTCGCGATCTGATTGAAGCTCATGTAGAAGCAACAGGCTCCAAACTTGGTGCGAAAGTTCTGGCTGACTTTGATTATTATCTGCCGCACTTTAAGAAACTCATTCCGAATGAGTACAAGAAGATGATCACTTTAAGTGCGAAACTGGAAGAAAAAGGACTCAACAGTCAGCAGGCACAGATGGAAGCGTTCTATGAAAGTATTGGCGCTAAACATTGATAATAATTGAATATATCGTGTGAACTTATCAATGTTGCCCCGTCATCTTTTAGAATAAATAAAAAGGTGGCGTGGGCCATACCAGTATTGCCGCGGTTGGTGCGGCGAAAAGGAGGAAATCATGGGAAAACCTACGGGATTTTTAGAGTATAAAAGAGAGACGGCAAAGGTTCTGCCGCCAAAGGTCCGCATTGCAAATTTCAAAGAATTCAGGACACCTTTAAATAAAGAAAAACAGAAACTTCAGGGCGCACGCTGCATGGCATGCGGTGTCCCGTTCTGCCAGTCAGGTATGATGATCGGCGGTATGGCATCCGGCTGCCCTCTGCACAACCTTGTACCTGAGACAAATGATCTGGTTTATACAGGCAACTGGAAACAGGCATTCTTAAGACTGAGCAAGACACATAGCTTCCCGGAATTTACTTCACGTGTCTGCCCTGCACTCTGTGAAGCAGCCTGCACCTGTAATTTAAACGGAGAACCGGTCTCCACAAAAGAAAATGAACGTGCGATCATCGAGACAGCCTACGAGAACGGATGGGTAACTCCGCAGATCCCGGAAGTGCGTACAGGTAAATCCATCGCAGTCATCGGAAGCGGTCCCTCCGGACTGGCAGCAGCCCAGCAGTTGAACAGACGAGGTCACAGTGTAACTGTATTTGAAAGAAAAGACCGTGTAGGCGGACTTCTCCGCTACGGTATCCCTAACATGAAGCTGGACAAAGCTGTTGTTGACAGAAGAATCCATCTTATGGAAGAAGAGGGAGTGAAATTCGTTACAAATGTAAACGTAGGAAAGGACATCAAAGCAGAAGAACTTCTGAAACAGTTCGACCGCGTCATCCTTGCCTGCGGAGCATCCAATCCACGAGACATTAAAGTTCCGGGACGGGATGCAAAAGGAATTTATTTCGCAGTAGATTTCCTGGGACAGGTAACAAAAGCGCTGTTGGACTCTGATTTTGCCAAAGTTCCATATGAACTTGCCAAAGGAAAAAATGTTCTGGTCATCGGTGGTGGTGATACAGGAAATGACTGTGTGGGAACTTCTATCCGTCTGGGTGCCAAATCTGTGATCCAGTTAGAGATGATGCCGAAGCCGCCAGTGGAAAGAACACCATCCAACCCATGGCCGCAGTGGCCCAGAGTCCTCAAAACAGACTATGGCCAGGAAGAAGCTATCGCAGTATTCGGACATGATCCACGAGTATACCAGACTACTGTTACAGAATTTATCAAAGATAAAAACGGAAATGTCTGCCAGGCAAAACTCACAAAATTAAAGAGCGAAAAAGATCCAAAGACCGGACGAATGATGATGGTACCGGTAGAAGGTACTGAAGAAGTCATCCCTGTAGATGTAGTTCTCATCGCAGCCGGATTCCTTGGCAGTGAGAAATATGTAACAGACGCATTTAAGGTAGCCATCAACGGAAGAACCAACGTAGATACAAAGCCAGATCAGTATCAGACCTCTGTAGACAAAGTCTTCACAGCAGGAGATATGCACAGAGGTCAGTCCCTGGTAGTATGGGCAATCCGCGAAGGCAGAGAAGCTGCGAAGGCGGTAGATGAATCGCTGATGGGATACTCCTATCTGTAAAAATAAGATAAAATATGACAAAGGTGCTATTGCCTGACGGAAAAGGACGTCAGGAAGTAGCACCTTTGTTTTTTGAAGTGATTTTCGGGTGTTTCGGGTATTACAATAATTGTAGTTTAGTTTGAATAAACAAAAATACTTAGTAAATCCAGCGTTTATACGGGTTTGCAGCATTTTTAAAAGTCTTTTGATAACAAATTGATAACGGTTGTATGAGAGCCATTATCCTTGTAATCCAGTGGTTTTAGGGTTAGAGAATGATTAATAGGTGGTTGTGCAACAAATAAATCCATATTTATCTGGTTTGAGTCGGTCTTGGAATATTCCGACCAGAGCGTTGCTAAGTTTCTGTGACGGAACTTTTGCCCATGTTTGCGTAGTATCAAATTCCGGGTAGTGGTAACGCCCCTCATCGTATTTGTCCTTGCTGATTTCTTCAGAAGATAGCTTGTCAGCCTGCTCTTTCCAGGCATACAGCATTTTCCAGAGTTCGTGAGCGTCCTTGTCTTTGGAAGTATCGACTTTCAGGCAGATATCTTCGTCTGATTCACTGACTGTTAGACCGTACAAATCTTCAAGGGTAAATAAAGTGTGCATCAGTCCGATATAGCTGTCAATGTCAGGCACATCGAGGGCATGAGGGGAAACATCCAAAGCCTGTGCCAGTGCAGCAATAAGTTCCGCTTTCGGTTTTCTTGTTCCTGTTTCCTTTTACGCTTTTGAAATGCTCTACTGGTGCGGTATCCGTGAGGGAGAATTGTTGGCACTGACCGCCGCTGACTTCAATTTTGAGAAAGAAACGGTCAGAATCAATAAGTTCTATCAGCGATTACACGGCGAAGATGTGATTACCACACCGAAAACAAAGAAAAGTAATCGTATGATCAAAATGCCGAAGTTCCTCTGTGAAGAAATGCAGGAATATTTGCAGATGCTTTACGGATTGAAGAAGAAAGACCGAATCTTTACGGTCACAAAGAATATCGTAGAGGTGTATATCTGAATCTGCTTACAAGTGGAAGGTTGAATGATTATTTGGCTGGTATAGAAGAACAGGCACAGAAACGCTTTGAAAGGATTGTAGAGCAGATGGCAGAGAGTGAAGGTATTACCGAACAACTTAAAGCAACTGATCAGGTGGCTTGGGTAGGAGAAATGAA
>NZ_JBWJVQ010000122.1:0-5764 GCF_056339875.1 Blautia sp. ZXY-1-C6 | reverse complement strand
TACTGGTGGTACTGGTACAGATTTTTCAGTCAGTGGGAATGCTGATCGCAAATAAGATTGACAGAAGAAAGTAGTTATAAGAAATCATTGCTTATAAAATGGTTATGAAAAAAGTTAAAATATAAAATTCAGGAGGACAGTTATTATGAAAAAATTAGTGGCAGCAGTTTTAACAGGAGTACTGGTAGCAGGAACATTAAGCACAGGTGTTTATGCAAAGGATGATGACAAGACCATCACAGTTGCAGCATCTGCAACACCTCACGCAGAGATCCTTGAGGAGGCAAAACCGCTTCTTGAGAAAGAAGGATATGACCTTGAAGTTACTGTATTTGATGATTATGTAAGACCAAACGAGGTTGTAGAGAGCGGTGAGTTCGATGCAAACTACTTCCAGCATATCCCATATCTGGATCAGTTTAATGAAGAGAAGGGTACACACCTTGTAAATGCAGGTGGTATTCACTATGAGCCATTCGGAATCTATCCCGGAACAAAAGACAGCCTGGATGATCTGGAAGACGGAGATTCCATCGCAGTACCAAATGATACCACAAACGAAGCAAGAGCACTTCTTCTTCTCCAGGATAACGGAATCATCACACTGAAAGATGGTGCAGGATTAAATGCAACTGTTAAGGATATTGCAGAGAATCCTCACAATGTAGAAATCGTAGAACTGGAAGCAGCACAGGTAGCACGTGTTACAGGCGAGACTGCTTATGTGGTATTAAACGGAAACTATGCTCTGGAAGCAGGATTCTCAGTAGGGAAAGATGCACTTGCATATGAGAAATCTGATTCTGAAGCAGCGAAAACCTATGTAAACGTGATCGCAGTCAAAGAAGGCAACGAAAACAGCGACAAGATCAAAGCTCTGGTTGATGTACTGAAATCTGATGAGATCAAAGACTTCATCAATGAAAAATATGACGGTGCTGTAATTCCTTTTGATGACAGCGCAGACACTGAAGACGCTGCTGCAGAAGAAACAGACAGCAAGGATACAGATAGCAAGGATGAAGCAAAAGAGGATGCTGCAGAAGAGAATGCAGAAACAACTGAAGCAGCAGAAGATGCTGAATAATAACAGATAATAATGATAAATAACAGGAGATTCCTTTTTCAGGTAAAACTGGAGAAGGAATCTTTTTCTGAATAAACTGCGAAGCGGTTATTCGTTTATGAGCAGGTAATTATAGATGCAGCAGTGAAGAGTCTGGAGTGTAAGGAACTGGTTGCCGCTTTGGGTGGCAGACTGACCATATCAGAGTATCTGAAATTTGATAAAGCATTCCTTGAGCCGGAGGGGATGGTGATTTACGGACAGCCGGGTGCCTATCTGAATATGGAAGAAATCAAAGATACAGAATCAGACTCTAATGACCTTGTTCAGATTTTTATTGGTGAGAATGGAAAGAAACGGGCGTAGATTTATTTTGGAGGCAATATAGATTCAGGAAAAGTGACTTATGAGGGAAAAGAATATCCAAGGCGTATTCAACTTAGAAAGTTTGATGAAAAGGCAGCTTGCAGCGTTGGTGCATTGTGTGCGAAGGACTGCTTTGATGAGAGTTACAGATATGACTGGTACGATGACGAAACGGATAGCTGGTGGAATTATCAATGCCAGTATAATAATGAAAAATATGCCTTGCCACAATAGGAAACACAGTAGATACGGAAAAAATAAGAAAGAACTGCTGGTTATCCTGAGCCTTAAAGATGACAAGGGAGAACAGAGATATTGTCAGGTTGCACCACGTTGTCTGTATCTGGATGATTATAAAAATCTTACAGATGGAATTGATGGAAATAAGAGACTCGCATTTGTCTTGTGCTTTTTGAGTTTTTTTGTGTCAGAAATGCTTTAAAATGTACGAATAATTAAAAAAATAAAAAAAATTAAAAAAGTTTCAAAAAAGGTGTTGACATCCGACAAAATCCATTATATAATAGCAAAGCAAGTTACGGAGCGGACAACAAATAAGCCGCCTGAAACAAGCACAATATGGAATCTTAGCTCAGCTGGGAGAGCATCTGCCTTACAAGCAGAGGGTCATAGGTTCGAGCCCTATAGGTTCCATATCTTAAAGAAAATGGCGAGATAGCTCAGTTGGCTAGAGCACACGGTTCATACCCGTGGTGTCGAGGGTTCGAATCCCCCTCTCGCTACTTGACAGAGAAATCTGTCGCCAACAAATATGGAATCTTAGCTCAGCTGGGAGAGCATCTGCCTTACAAGCAGAGGGTCATAGGTTCGAGCCCTATAGGTTCCATATCTTAAAAGAAAATGGCGAGATAGCTCAGTTGGCTAGAGCACACGGTTCATACCCGTGGTGTCGAGGGTTCGAATCCCCCTCTCGCTACTACACGAAAGATGAGTCTGTAAATCGAGTGAAGGTTTACAGGCTTTTTTATGTTGCCGGCATATTCATACAAAAATATACAAAATTTCTTTTTACTATTGCCATAATCCCCAAAATCCTTTATAATGCAAAAAGGTGAAAGCAAAAGTTCATTGTAATGACAGTAGTATGAAATGATAACAGGGTGGTTATTCAAAAAAGGATAACTGCCTTGTTTTTGATTATAGGAAAAATCGCTATTGTAAAACCTTTTGCCGAATCACATCAACATTCACGAAAGAGAGGGAAAGGAATGGAGAAACAAGAGAAAAACACAGTAACACCCTACGACCTTGATGGAAGGCCGCCACTGAAGCTGGCGATTCCTCTTGGTTTGCAGCATGTGCTGGCTATGTTCGTAGGTAATCTTACACCGCTTCTGATCATCACAGCAGCCTGTGGAATCGAAGCCGGCGGAGAACTGCAGGTAGCACTTCTGCAGAATGCCATGCTGATTGCAGGTATTGTAACATTGGTTCAGGTATTTACCGTAGGACCTGTGGGTGGTAAACTCCCCATCGTTATGGGAACCAGTTCCGGTTTCATTGGCGTATGCCAGAGTGTTGCAGGAGTCATGGGTAATGGAGTGGTTGCGTATGGTGCGATCATGGCGGCATCCTTTATCGGCGGTCTTTTTGAAACTGTACTGGGAAGCTTCCTGAAACCACTGAGAAAATTTTTTCCGTCAGTTGTAACAGGAACCGTTGTATTATCAATCGGTCTTTCACTGATTGCTGTTGGTATCAGTTCTTTTGGAGGTGGAAGTTCCGCTAAGGACTACGGTTCTCTGGAGAATCTGTTTGTAGGTTTTGTAGTTCTGGTTGTAATTGTCGTATTAAAACATGGAACAAAAGGATTTACAAGCTTTGCATCAATTCTGATCGGTATTATCGTTGGATATGTGCTGGTAAGTATTATGGCAGCAGTTCTTCCTACCACATTTACCTATGTGGATGATGCAGGTGCAACAGTAGAAGCTACCAAATCCTGGGTTCTTAACTGGGATAAAGTAGCAAGCGCATCCTGGTTTGCAGTGCCGAAGATCATGCCTGTCAAATGGGTATTTGATGCAAGGGCAATCGTTCCGATCTGCATCATGTTTATTGTAACAGCTGTAGAAACTGTCGGTGATATTTCCGGTATCACAGAGGGCGGTCTTGGAAGAGAAGCTACAGACAAAGAGCTTTCCGGCGGCGTTATGTGTGATGGCCTTGGATCTTCACTGGCAGCAGTATTTGGCGTACTTCCGAATACTTCTTTTAGCCAGAACGTAGGTCTGGTTGCAATGAATAAGGTTGTAAATCGTTTCTCAATTGCAACAGGCGGTATTTTCCTTATCGCATGTGGTCTGTTTCCTAAGCTTGCAGCACTGATCTCCATCATGCCTCAGAGTGTACTGGGCGGTGCGGCAGTTATGATGTTCTCATCTATTGTTGTCAGCGGTATCCAGCTTATCACAAAATGGCCGGTAACTCCGAGAAACGTAACAATTGTCTCCGTTGCACTTGGTCTTGGCTATGGACTTGGGGCAAACTCAGCAGTTCTTGCACATATGCCGCAGGCGATCACACTGATCTTTGGTGGTTCAGGAATTGTACCTGCAGCACTGTTTGCAATCATTCTGAATATTGTGCTTCCACCAGATGAGAAATCCGAAGTTGAGATTGCAGAAGAGATTCTTGACATTAAGAAAAAAGAGGCACAGAAGAAATAGCAGCAGAATCAACTTGTTGGCACACTGGAATTGTTCGAAAGTGAATAAGTAAAACAATAAAAAGCGCGAAACTGGGAATATCTGGTTTTGCGCTTTTATTCAGATTATAGTGAATGATTATCTGGTCAGATGTATGTGGCGAAAACAGACTGCAGATATCTGTAATGAATTTCCTGGTAATGGTTACTGTTCACTCCGTGCCCAGTAACACGCTTCGCGATGCAGGAAATATGAACTCTCCTTGTGCAAAGCCTAAGGAGTATCGTTTGCTTTGCAAACTTAATTTATGCTATTCGCATAAATTCGCGCGGTATGTCTCGGGTTTTCTGTGGCCTTCGTTCACAAAAAACACCTCGCGGGATATTACCAGTGAACAGTAACTGATAATGATAAAAATATGTTATTGAATGAAATTCAGGGTTGACAAATATAGTTTACGGTGGTAAATTAAGTGTAAATTTAACAGATTAAACCGATGAAGCGGAAGTCAAAGCAGTCATGCGCGCACAGAGAATCCGGGAAGGTGAGAGCCGGGTGGAAATGCAGTCTGCCAAATGGGCCGCTGAGGGCACAGTGAAAGGTTGAAGATTACAGAGCAGACTAAGTATCCTGTGACGTGAGGCATACGTCAGTTGCCGGGAATATGAAGGTATTTCGCAAAGAGTACGGTTCAAACCGTAAATCAAGGTGGCACCGCGGGTGAAGTATATACGCTCGTCCTTGACAGAAACGATAATTCTGTCAAGGGCGGGCTTTTTTATGTTCTTGGCAGAAACTGAATTAATCACAGGAGGTGTTTCCATGTATCCAACATTAGAAACCATCAGACAGCTTGCACAGACAAAAGAATATCGTCGTATTCCTCTGTGCAGAGAACTTTATGCAGACAGATATACACCGGTAGAGGTAATGCGCATTTTGCGAAAAGCCAGCCGCCATTGTTACCTGCTGGAAAGTGCCAGCCAGACAGAAGTGTGGGGCAGGTATTCTTTTCTGGGGTATGAACCGTCCATGGAGATTACCTGTACAGACAGAACATTGAAGATCCGGACAACCGATGCTGAGGGAAAAACAGAGGAAACCGTAAGGCAGGTCACACATCCCGGTGATACTCTCAGAGAAATCATCCGGAAATATAAAACTCCGGTAATGGAAAAGATGCCTCCTTTTACAGGCGGTCTGGTAGGATATTTCTCCTACGATTATATCAAATACAGTGAACCAAAGCTGAAACTGGAGGACAGGGAACAGCAGGATTTCAGGGACATGGATTTAATGCTTTTTGATCAGGTGATCGTATTTGACCATTTCAGACAGAAAGTACTTCTGATCACAGGTGTGATGGCAGATGATCTGGAAGCCTCCTACGAGAAAGCAGTAAAGAAATTGGAGGAAATGGCGCAGCTGATCCGAAACGGGGAGCATATGGAATTTGAACCGCTGAGACTTCAGTCAGAAATACAGCCGAAATTTCCGAAAGAAAAATATGCAGAGATGGTGGAGAAAGCCAAACATTACATCAGAGAAGGTGATATTTTCCAGGTAGTACTTTCCAATCCCATGCGTGCGAAAGCAACAGGAAGCCTGTTTGATACTTATCGGGTTCTTCGGGCATCTAATCCTTCTCCTTATATGTTTTATT
>NZ_JBWJVQ010000121.1:0-6085 GCF_056339875.1 Blautia sp. ZXY-1-C6 | reverse complement strand
TTGCCGATAACGGGCTTCTGCGTGTGCGGGTCGATTTTCTGCATTTCCTGTTTGATTTTATAGGGTGACGGAGCAATGATTTTAATTCCCTTTTGCCCTTTCATCACGTTTCGTTCAAAGTTGTTCTTCCAAGCGGAAAAGCCCGCCACAAGGGAAGCGTCCGGCTTCTGCATGGCGATAAGGACGGTGTTTCGGAAGCTGTAATTATGGAATTTTGACATGACTTTCAGATATTCCCGGTAACGCTCGCTGTCAAAGAGTTCCGCAATACCCTGTTCCAGACGGTCGGTAATCTCTTTGAGCTTTTCGGCGGGCTTCTCGCTCGTCAGCACGATAGGGATAACCGGGCGCGGCTCCTGTGGCTGCTCTGCGGTCTGCGCCGTTCTCTGCCCCGGCGCGGCTGCGTCCATTTCTACCTTTGACGGGTCGGGTCTTTCCGGCTGCGGGGGCTGCGGCGTTACCCGGTATTCCTCCGGCACGTCGCGCCCGTCGTACCATTCTGTAAAGGTGTTGCGGTTGTTGTAGATATAGCCCTTTTCGGTAAACATACCGTCGTCGTTAATGGAAGCGTCCCGCCCGTATTCCTCATACATGAAATACTTTTTCACTTCTTCGGGAAGTTCCGGTTCTTCCAGTTCATCAACCAGATAACGCCCGTATTCTTCTTCATTGTGGACGGACGGATAAATCCAGTAGCAGTCAAGGTTCTGTGCAAGGTTGATAATGTCCTGTAAGCTGTCGGCATGGTCGCCGTATTCAATGGCTGCAATGAATTTCTCCCGGTCGTCGTCAAACTGCATTTCCAAGAGCTTCCCTAAATAGTTCAGCTCGTCGGGGTGGGAATACTCGCTTAAATGCTCCGTCAAGCCGGGGATAGTGGATTGAAATTCTGTGAAATGCCATTCCTCATAGTGCTTGAAGTCAATCCCGATACGGTCAAAGACTTCTTTCAGATGTTCGGCAGTCGTGGGGAATGTCACCCATTCGCCCGCGGGTCTGCCCTCGGTGTACTTCCCAAGATTGGAAAGATAGCCGCTTAAAATCGGTTCTGCCATTTGTTCGCTCCTTTCTTTTTCAATCATGCGGTGCATAAGCTCAAAATCCTCAATGCTCATGCTCCCGTCAAATACATAGGGGTTAAAATCCTCCCCGTCCCGGTAGGGCTTTTCGGAAAAGGGAAGCCCCGCTTCATGGGCGGCTGCCCTCGCTTCCTCGATAACCTCCGGGGGAAGCCTGTCGTCATGCGCTCCGATAAAACCGTCAATGTCGTTCATGCTGTTTTCGTAGTGGTAACGCACTCCGGCGGTCAGCTCGTCAAGGCTCATGTCCTCGCCTAAATGCCCGCAATAGTAGCCGTTTAAGATAACGGCGGCGGGGTCAATGCTTTTTATTTCCTCTAACCGGCTCCTGTCCTCCGGGTAGAGCGTATCGTCCATATCAAGATGAAAATATTCCGCGTTCCATGAACGCCCCTGTTTCCAGAACGCCACCCATGCGATACCGTCCCTAAGCTCGTCTTGATAGTCCTTTACGGTGTCCCGTAAACTTGCCATAGTGAAAAACCTCCTTTCTCTGCGGCAGCGTCATAAGCTGCATTTTTTGGCTGCATGGTCTACTACGGGTACGCCCGCATTTCTGCCAAATATTTTTGAAAATTTTTAGAGGGTGAAGCCCTCCGCAAAAGAGGGTTTGGGAAACTTCCCAACAAGCAAAATCCCCGTCCGGCGCGTCAGCGTCGCAACGGGGATTTACGGAAGTGGGTACCCGCTTCCTATGCTTGCTATTCAAGTTTTTAGTTCTTCTGCACTTCGATACGGTAGTTGACGTATTTCCCGCCAGTGTCAGCCAGAACGATAGTTCCGTCGTAGGTCTTGCCTGTTTTCGGGGAGTAGAGCTTCTTCACATTCGCCTTGCCGGATTTAAGGAGCGCGGCGGCAATCTTCGCGGAAAAAGCGGTCTTGCGTTCCTCGAAAAAGCGGTCATTCTTCCACATGACAAAGGCACATTCTTTGTTGCTGCAATAATAGTTTTTCTTCCCCTCATGGACGGGGGAACCGCAACGGGGGCATTTGCCGACAGAGGGCTTTTCCTCCCGGAACAAATCCTTTTTCCCGTCCAGTGCTGCGGCGTGTGTCTGCACAAGCTCCCGCGCCATAGCTTCAATGCCGGACAGAAATTCGCCGGGGTCTGCGGCTCCCTTTGCTATCTGCGTCAGATTGTTTTCCCATTCTGCGGTAAGCTGTGGGGAAGTGAGTATATCCGGCAGAATACAGATAAGGCTGTTCCCGTTTTTGGTAGGGATAAGCTGCTTCCCCTTGCGCTCCGCAAAGCCGCCCTTTACCAGTTTTTCAATGACGGCGGCGCGGGTGGCGGGAGTGCCAAGCCCCCGGCGTTCCGCGTCCGGGTCGGTGTCCCCGTTCCCGGCGCGTTCCATAGCCGACAAAAGGCTTGCTTCGCTGTGGGGCTTCGGCGGCGTTGTGGTATGCTCCGTTACTTTTGCGGCGGGGTTAGGAAAGCCCTGTCCCTCGGAAAGCTTCGGCAGCGTCACGTCTGCATTTTCCCCGTCCTCCGCTTCGGGCTTATCTTTCAGCGTCGCCCGGTATCTGCGTTGAAGCTCTTTCCAACCCTCCGCAAGTACGGTCTTTCCCCTTGCGGTGAAGTCTGTCCCGGCGCATGAGAAAACCGCCGTAACCGCTTCATAAATATGCGGCTCGGCGGTGGCAAAAAGCAGACGCGCCCCCGCAAGGGTAAGGATATTCTTCTCGCTTTCCGGCAGCGCGTCCGGGTCAGCCTTTGCAAGCTCCATAGTGGGAATGATTGCGTGGTGGTCTGATACTTTTTTACTGTCTAATACCTTTACAACCTCCGGCGTGAAGTCCGCGCCCGCCATAAAGGGGAGTTTTTCGCAAAGCAGCGCGATAATGCCCGCTGCGGTGCCGCCCATGTCGTCAGTAAGAAAGCTGCTGTCCGTCCTCGGATAAGTAAGGAGCCGCTTTTCATAAAGGGATTGTGCAAGGTCAAGGGTCTGCTTCGCGGTGTAGCCGAAAATGCGGTTCGCTTCCCGCTGCAAAGAGGTAAGGTCAAAGAGCTTCGGCGGGGCTGCGGTTTTCTTCTCTCTGGTGAGGGAAACGCATACCGCCGTTTCCGCTTCGCAAGCCCCTTTCAGCGCGTCGGCTTCTGCCTTGTCGGAAATCCTCCCGCTTGCCGCTTCCGCGCCGGATAAATCAAGGCGCACATGATAATATTTTTCTTTCTGGAAATGGGAGATAGCCGCGTCCCGGTCGGTGAGCATTTTTAAGGTCGGGGTCTGGACGCGCCCCACGTTCAAGGTCTTTCCATACAGGCAGGAGAAAAGCCGGGTGGCGTTAATGCCGATAAGCCAGTCAGCCTTTGCGCGGCAGAGGGCAGACGCAAAGAGCGCGTCGTATTCCTGCCCGTCTTTGAGGGAAGCAAAGCCCGCCTTGATTGCCCCGTCCTCCATTGAGGAAATCCACAAGCGGCGCATGGGCTTCTTGCAGCCCGCCGCTTCGTAGACAAAGCGGAAAATCAATTCTCCCTCGCGCCCCGCGTCACACGCATTTACCACTTCGGAAACGTCGGCGCGGTGCATAAGCTCTTTTAGGGTTTTGAATTGCTTCCCCTTGTCCGGGTCAACGGCGTACTGCCATTCCTCCGGCAGAATGGGTAAGCTCTCAAAACTCCATTTTTTATATTGCTCCCCGTAGGCGGCAGCTTCCGCAAGCTGTACCAAATGCCCGACGCACCATGAAATGAGGCAGCCGCCGCCCTCGATATATCCGTCTTTCTTTTCCTTAACGCCAAGCGCGGCGGCGATAGTCTGCGCCACGCTCGGCTTTTCTGCAATAATCAGTTTCATTTTCTGTTCTCCTTTCGGTTGTTTTAGGTTTGAAATTGGTTTATACTTTAAGCATTACTATAAGAAACAGGTGACAATATGAAATCAATACATACTTTCGATGTTTTTGCTCCTACTGATGAACAGGAAGAAGCAATGAATAAAAAACGTGGCGGGCATTACAGGCGCGGTAAAAACAAAGAAATGGATTACTTTATTGAGTGTGCTACTTCGCTATTTCCCAACAACCATTATTCAAGGTTCACACCTATATATGATACGACAAAAGAGTTTTATCAACTGATTACTTCTTCCGATACAACAGAAAGAGCTATACTAAATTGGATAGCTTCTAATCGTGCATGGAATTATTTGTTTGGCTTATTACGGCATTATTACAGAACAGGACACCATGACGATAATTATATCTTTCCAGAGTTCAAAATCGGGTCGGCTTATGTGGCTGATTATCTGCTCATAGGTAATAGTTCAGACGGTTATCAATTTGTCTTTGTGGAATTAGAAGCTCCCAACGGGCGGATAACAAAAGAAAAAGGTACTCGTTTCGGGGAAGTAATCAATAAAGGGATTGAACAGGTTAGGGATTGGCAAATGTATATTGCTGCAAATTGGAATGTAATTGTAGCAGAATTGGAAAAGCACTCATTCTCCAATACAAAGTTACCCAGACAATTATACAAATATTGCCCTTATCAAATCTACTATGCTGTGATAGCCGGACTCCGTAAAGATTTTGAGAATATTCGTGATAGAAAGCTCCAACTGCAAAATGAAAATAACATAACACTTTTGCATTACGAAAATCTCATAGATGTTGCAAACGAAAATTAAAAGTCCATTTTCAGCGTTCCGGCTCACTTGCCTTTTTCTCCTGTACCTGTTTCAGACAGTAGCCCACACAAGGGAGCTGCCCTTTGTACGGACAGGAAGCGCAAGCCGGGGAATGGGGAACGGGCGGCGCATTGTCACGCCGCCCGCCCGGTCTTTGTATCATCATCTTTTCAAAGGGATTGTCGGTAAACAGGGTCATGCTTCCTCGTCCTCCTGTTCTTCATCAGAAAGCCCGTCCCCCTCGTCCGGCTCGTCCTCGTCGTAGTCGTCAAAATCGAAATCTTCAAGGTCGGTGCCGCCCTTGACGTTTTGCTTCGGCTTCATAAACTTAAAATAATAGAACGCGCCCCCGCCGCCAAGAAGTGCCACGACAAGGAAAAGCACAAGCCCGCCCGCATTGCCTTTCTCTTTGGGCAGCTCCGGCGGTTCCTCGGTTTCCGGCTCTGCTTCCTTGCCGCTGCAAGCGGTCATGTTGTCCTTGCAGACGGGGCAGCTCACATTTACCTTTCCGGCTTCGCATTTTTCGGTGCAACTGCAAACGGCGGGCGGGGCTGCTTCGGTGCTTCCGTCCTCCATAAGTGCTAAGAGGTCGGCTTCGTCCACTTGATTAAGGAAATGTACGGTGTTCTCGCCCTCGTCGTCCCGGTCAATGAGGATATAAAAGTAATTGCCGTTTTTGGTCGTTACGGTGATAAGCTGCTTGTTGCCGCCGAAATCGTCTACAAGGGTCGCGTTCCCGTCCGGGGTAAGGGGTTCTTCCTTTTGGGGTTCCTCGTAGACAACGCCGCTGTCGTTGGTGTCGTCCTCTCCCTCCGGGGTCTGTGCAAAAGCGGTGACGGAAAAGCCGCCCGAAAGCATAAGGGCGGCGCAAAGTGCGGTCAGTGTTCTAAGGATTTTCTTATTCATTCTCGGTGTCCTCCATTTCTTCGGTGTCGTGGTCTGCGGGTTCTGCGGGGTAGCCCGGCGCGGCTTCCATGCCCGGAATACCGCCCCCGGAAAGCATAGCGGAAAGCTCATGCGGGGAAAGGCGCATGGAGCGCACAAGCTGTACGATTTGCAGGTTTTCCGCTTCGGTTTTCTGCGCTTCAAGCCCCCTTAATTTATTCTGGTACTCGGTGATTTTCTCGCGGGTCTTTGCAATCTCCTTGTCGATACGTTCAATTTTGTTCATAGCCATCAATAAATTTCTCCTTTCAGATTTTCATTTTTTTGTTGTCAGTTCCAATTCATTAAGCCGTAGCCCTTGATACAGGAGTAATTGACGGGGTAGCTCTTTATCTTGCAGGCGTCGCCGGAATTGCCCTCGACGGTATAGACGCGCTCCCCGTCCGTCCCGATAACAAGCCCTACATGGTCTGCGCTCCCGTCCCCGTCCCA
>NZ_JBWJVQ010000120.1:0-2224 GCF_056339875.1 Blautia sp. ZXY-1-C6 | reverse complement strand
CTGGGGAGATAGAACCTGCACAGCCGGAAAACTGGCAGAAAGAGAAAATCCTTCTGGAAATGACAGGGCAGGAGATACCATATAAAATTTATGAGTTTTACCGGAACAATCCAGAGGAAACAGACCGGGAAGCCTATCTTTATGAATTGTATGGAGATGTAAAAAGAGAAGCCCATACAAAAGACGGTATCCTGACCGCAGAAAGCGGTTCCAGTGGTTTTTATATTCTTTGGAGTGAGGGAACTTCCATGAAGGAGGCGTTCTGGTACTGGGACGAAGTTTCTTTGGAAATTGGGAAACGGATTGAAAAAGGGACCTATCTTCCTTTGTTATCTGTATCGGAGGAAGCCTTAGAAAATGGGGAAGAAACAGAGGAAGAAACCTTACAGCCAGAGAAAGTGCAGGAAGTGATTGAGGAAAAGGAACCAATCCCATTAGAAGAGATTGGCATAGCCTTTTATAAACAGAATATCCAGGCGGATATTTTAAAGAAAATGCTCTGTCTGGTCTATACGACCAATCAGCTACCGGAAGAAAAAGACCATTTTTTGAAGATGCTTTTGCTTCGGGAAGTACCGGAAGGCCAGCCTTATTATCTGGTGCGGACAGAACATGGAAGCTATGAGCTTTGTATTCAGGAAAATGGGATTAAGATCACCCTGCCGGAAAGCCAAGATTTTCTGCAGGAACTTTCCTGGGATCAGTTTGGCGGGCTTACTGCACATCTGGCAGAGGAGGACCAGATTGCCTATACCGAAGATTCAGAAACCTTAGAGCAGCAGGAGAATATGTACCGTCTGCTTCCCTGGTTTCCGGCATTATGGGAAGAATATAGCGAAATTCTTAAAAAGGAAGAGCTTTGGCAGGAAGGAAGAACCTCTGTCCAGACAGAAGGCAAGGAAGAAGCCGGAGATTATTATTACCCAGAAGGGTGGTTGCAGTTTACCGGTGGGGATAAAAGCCGGTATCAGAAAAATATCCGGGCAATCCGTATCTTAAAAACACTGGAGCAGGAAGAGAGAAATGCCACAAAAGAAGAACAGGAAATTCTTGCGGGGTATGTAGGGTGGGGCGGGCTGCCAAATGCTTTTAACAGTAAACGCCCGGAGTGGAAAAAAGAATATCAGGAATTGAAGGAACTGTTGACCGCAGAAGAATACGCCCAGGCAAGGGCCAGTGTCAACAGTTCTTTTTATACGCCGCCGGAAGTCGTGCGGGGTGTTTATAAAGCCCTGGAGCAGTTTGGATTCCAGAAGGGAAAAATTCTGGAACCGGCTATGGGGATTGGAAACTTTTTTCATGGTCTTCCGGAAAGTATGCAAAAATCCCAGCTTTATGGCGTGGAGATTGATGCCATAAGCGGAAGGATTGCACAAAAGCTCCACCCTTCAGCCAGTATCCAGATTAAAGGATTTGAAAAAACGGAATTTGAGGATAACAGCTTTGATGTAATTGTAGGAAACGTGCCTTTTGGGGATTTCCGTTTGTATGATCCCCGATATAAAAAGATGAAGTTGAAAGTCCATGATTATTTTATCCGGAAAAGCATGGACCTCCTTCGGCCAGGAGGCATTTTGGCAGTGGTAACTTCAAAAGGGACGTTGGATAAAAATGACAGCGCTGTGAGAAAAAATTTGGCAGAACAGGCAGACCTTTTAGGGGCAGTCCGGCTTCCGGCAGATTCTTTTGGAAAGAGCGCCAATACCGCAGTTACCAGTGACCTTTTGTTTTTTCAGAAAAAAGCAGAGCCTTCGATTGGGGAGCCGATCTGGACTTATACAGGGCTTACGGAAGACATGGTACCGGTAAATCAGTATTATCTGGAACACCCGGAAATGATGCTTGGGAAAATGGTCTGGTTTGAACAGTTTTTCGGGAAAGATTCCAAATATACAGCCCTGGTCAATGAAGCGGAAGACTTTGACCTGGAAAAAAGAATTTTGGACGCAGTTGGAGAGCTTCCTAAAAACTGTTATGAAGAAAGCATAGCAGAAAAAAAGAAGGAAGAGCAGGACGTCTTAGCTGCTTCCCCAAAGATACCTAATTATACGTTTACGGTGATATGTCCAGGACGAACGTATGTTCTCTGCAAGGGAAGGGGAGTCTTTCTTATACCGGAGTCAGGCAAAGGAAAGTGTGAAGCGCCGGATACGTGCCATGCATAAAATCCGCCTTCTGGTGCGTGAAATTTTACAGATACAGCAGGGAAAATTGTTCTGACCAG
>NZ_JBWJVQ010000119.1:0-2985 GCF_056339875.1 Blautia sp. ZXY-1-C6 | reverse complement strand
ACACTGTAGGCAACCATTTCTTTTTTCAAGGACCGATTTTCTGGTTTCCAACTAATGACTTTCCAAATTTTCAGCTTAATTAGTAAATACAAGTCTGTGCTTGCAAATGACAAACAATTGGCAACAAAATATCCAACAAGCCCCCACTTAAATGCCAACAAAAAAAGAACATTTAATGTAAGCATTGAAACAGAACCGATAATGCCGCCAATGGCAACATCTGATACCTTTTCGATTCCGCGCGCATAATTATTGAGAATATCCGACATCAGGCTTGTAACGAAATATAAAACAAAGAACTGTGGGTACAACGTCAAGGTTTTTATTATAGAAAAACACTGATTAACACCCACCAGCAAGATGCACAGAACACATGCGACAATGTACCGTCTGACACCAACCATAAAGACTTCACGCTTATCATAGGTTTCATCCAGTGAGAAGCGCATAATTCCATCTGCAATATTCAATGACAAAACTGGAACAATCAAAAAGAGTGTGGTCTGATAGATATCATACGTTCCATATGCTTCTGTTGATAAAATATTTGTATACAGCGGAACCATTAAAAATGATAATATTTTAGTCCCAAAACTGGCCAATGTCATTATGCCAACATTTTTTAAGAGGTATTTGTATTTTTCCATAATCTTCCTGTACGATATTTTTATTCTAGTCTATTGTTTCTACTTCATTAGCAGGCTTCATAACAGCTGCCAATGCTATTGCACCAATCATACCTGCAGGAGCAGAAAGAATTGCAGAGCCAACGGCATGAATTATATACTGCATGTAACCAGCATATAAAAGTGCTTTTTGCTCCGAATTCAAATTCATCCACTTGAACGAGAAGAAGATTCGCACATAAATCAATATATACAAAATCGAACCAATCCATCCGAACTGTCCAATTGCCATCGGCCAGAACGTGTCACTCAAGAAAGATCCATCCTTGGTATTCATTCCGAATAAGCTGTTAAAACCATATTGATAATATAATCTCGAATAATTTCTAGCTGCCTGATCCGAACCGAATGTGGCAAACCCGGAACCCAATGGGAAATATGTATTTGCTGTTTTTCCTCCGTAGTAGAAGAACAAATATCTAGGTGCATTTACATTCATCAGATAAGTTTGAATCTGGAAGGTTCCCAAAAGCAAAACAATCACAGCCATAAACACTACTGTTCTTGTTTTAAGCTGTGCTCTCTTTTGAAAATAAATCAAAAGGAATATAAACATTACCGAAAACAGCAACGGAGAACTTTTGGTCGCTAGGATTAATCCAACGCACACGGCTGCATACGGCAAACGATTGTTGTATTTGTCCTTTGAAATTGAAAGCACAGCAATTGCAACCAATGCAACTGCAAGAAATTGAAAGCTCATCGGAAAAACAAAATTATAGGATTTGATTCCATATCTTTCGTTTTCAGTCATTCCGAGATTCACAAACTGGGATATAATCGCAAATAAGCCTGCGAGGTAGCAGAACAATTTTGCGAGTGGGCGCAGCGCTCTGGACATATCGCTATATACGTCTGATGTAATATAATATTTAAATGCAAAAATCGTCCACAAAAACTTTGTTTCTGAAATGACATCCACAAAAACCGAGAACCATGAATATGCCAATCCACTCATTGCGTTCGAAAGTAAGCCAATAGCAATTACCACAATCAAAAGGAACACCGATATTTGGTCTGATGAGTCCAATCTTCTCTTTAAAAGAAGTATCATAACATAGAACATGCAAACAAGTGCTAGTCCTTCATCGAAATAGGTTCTGCCACCTCGCATTTCGAAATAAATCTGGAATGCAAGAACCAAGATGCAAATCACAGTATGTGAATGATATACTCTTTGTCCAACTTTCACATTCCAACTCATACCGCCACCTCACATCCTGCAAATCTCATATAGTTGCAAAATTGAGTGTGCATAGCACAAGCTGTTTCGCGCTTCAGTCCAGCAAGTTTTTTCTTAATCCATCTGCTTAGGATTACCCCCCCCGTTTAATTGCGTCGATTTTAATAATCATACAATAGAACGGATAAGAAAGTGTTGCGCAAAAATAGGTATAAAACATATTAAAGAAGGCGTTAAATGCCCATATTGCAACCAACATCATCATCGCCATCTTCGATATTTTAATTCCGTTGAATGTCTTCTTGAACAATGTTATAAACATTCCCAAGTACACCAATAGGCCAAACAAACCATAGTCGCTAAAAATTTGAATAAAATCGTTATGTGCCCACAATGGATTTCCAAAATGAGCATAGTTAATCTTGAACAAATAGTTGACACCATTTCCAAATAGAATCCGAATCGGATTGTTTTTGATCATAGTTAAAATATCGTATGTCCAGAAAGTAGATCTTCCGCTAGTGAATGCAGCCAGCGGATCAATGCCGATTTCTGTTCTGCTTGATGCAGATATAAATTTTTCCTTTATCGGAGACAGTAGCACAATTCCAACCAGAACCACTGCTGCTATCGCAATTACAGCAAAATACATCTTTTTGTTTTTGATTTGCGTATAGAGAAACAGCATCCACGCGCACGCCAAAACACCCAGATATGTTCTTGTCGTACCAAGCATGATACACAGCGAAGGTCACAAACATGGCAATTACATATCTCTTCCTATGCCAAAGATTATATTGAACCGCAAGAAGCGCAAATACAAAAATCGCAATTGGACAGAGCAGGAACGTTGTTCCCGCAAAGGAAACAAATCCTCTTGTTTCTCCCTCATACACATAACTGCTTGACAACGGCAATGAAATCAGCACTGCCATTACCCACAGCCCTATAACGCTGTCTACATACTGCTTATGATTTTTCATAAACACTATAGAATCGTCTTGATGGTATATAAAAAAAAGAAAGTATAAAATCAAAAATGGAAAGTAAAAAACCATGTTGCGTACTGAAAAAATGGAAGCCATTGATTGCAACATTCATCAAAACGCCGAGCAC
>NZ_JBWJVQ010000118.1:0-2244 GCF_056339875.1 Blautia sp. ZXY-1-C6 | reverse complement strand
AGAGGGCAAACAGATGATCATGTCCGGTGGTCTGGGAACAATGGGCTATGGTCTTCCAGGCGGCATCGGAGCCAAAATCGGAAATCCCGACAGACCTGTCATCGTTATCTCCGGTGACGGCGGCGTGCAGATGAACATTCAGGAGCTTGCAACTGCAGTTCTGGAGGAGCTTCCGGTTATCCTGTGTATCTTTAACAATGAATATCTTGGAATGGTACGCCAGTGGCAGAAGCTTTTCTACGGCAAACGCTACGCCATGACCAACCTGCGCGCCGGAGCACTTTCCCGCCGCACAGAGGGCATGGAATATCCACAGTACACGCCGGATTTCATCAAACTTGCAGAGAGCTACAGGGCAAAAGGAATCCGTGTCACAAAGAAAGAGGAAATTGCAGCAGCCTTCGAGGAAGCAAAAAAGAACACAAAGGCACCTACAGTAATTGAATTCATCATTGACCCTGAGGAAATGGTTTATCCTATGATCAAACCAGGCGGAACTCTGGAAGATATGATTATGGACTGTTGATCAGGAGGAAAATTATTATGGATAAAGGAATGAAAAAAAGATGGATTTCTCTCTATGTTGAGAACCAGGTAGGTGTTCTGTCCAAAATCTCCGGACTTTTCTCCGGAAAAAGCTACAATCTGGACAGTCTTACTGTAGGAACTACCGAGGACCCCACAGTATCTCGAATGACTATCGCAACTGTCAGTGATGATGAAACTTTTGAGCAGATCAAAAAACAGTTGAACCGTATGATCGAGGTTATTAAGGTTATTGATTTCACAGACGTATTTGTCCGCATGAAAGAGATTCTGTATATTAAGGTTTTTAACTGTTCCAAAGAAGATAAGGTTGAACTGTTTCAGATTGCCGAAACCTTCAAGGCAAAGGTCATTGACTATGGCAAAGACAGCCTGCTCCTGGAATTTGTCCAGACAGCAACCAAGAATGACGCAGTAGTGAAACTGATCAAGGAAGAATTTCACAGAATTGAAGTGGTACGTGGAGGAAGTGTAGGAATCGAATCTATCAGTATGATGGAACGATAAAACTTTTTCTGAAATTTTTATAAAGGGAGGATTGTCGCATTATTCTTAATGCTCAGTCCTCCCTTTACTTACGGTTCTTCCGTCTTTTCGTTTTTCATCTGTGCTTTCGCTTTTCGCCCAATCCGTGCATTGCTGTTCATAATACTGGCACGGGTGATCTTATCATTTCCAAATTTCATCCGGATCTCATCCATAGCTGCATCCAGCTTTCTGTGGCGTTCTTTATTTTCTGTATCTTCAAACAGAGACATCTGTTCATAAGTGCCATCTGTAAGGCCTGTCAGTGCCACACCAATCAGACGTAGCGGCTGTCCTTTCCAGAATTCTTTAAAAAGTCTTGTAGCATTTATATAAATTTCATCTGTAAGATCTGTAGCATTTTCCAGCTTTGTCTGGTGTGAACGGTTTCTGAAATCCAAAGTACGGAAAGTCACGGAAATACAGTTGCATTTCTTATCTTTTCTGCGCATTCTGGTTGCCAGAACATCACACTGCTCCAAAAGTATGGGAAACACCTGCTCTATGGAAGTAATATCATCGTTAAAAGTAGTTTCCACGCTGAAACCTTTTGCCTCATCAGGCACTGCTTTTACAGGGGAATCATCGATACCTCTGGCATATTGCCATAGCTGATGTCCCGTTTTTTCCCAAGCCAGTACTGCACATTGGATGCTCTTTCTCTTGCCAGATCACCGATGGTACGGATTCCCTGATTCAGAAGCTTCTGCTCGGAAGCTTTTCCCAGAAACAGCAGATTACGGATAGGAAGAGGCCACATTTTCTCCGGGATTTCATCCGGGAACAGAGTGTGTACTCTGTCCGGCTTTTGAAAATCTGATGCCATCTTTGCCAAAAGCTTATTGGTAGAAATTCCTACATTTACTGTAAATCCCAGCTCTCTGTGAATCTTGCCTTTCAGCTCATGAGCAGCAGCTACAGGGTCAGGATAGATCAGAGAAGTACCTGTCATATCCAGAATGCCTCATCAATGGAAAAAGATTCCATCACAGGTGCAAAGGAAGCACAGATTGCTTTAAATGCCCGGGAACATTTATCGTATAATTCAAAATCACTGGGAACGATCACCAGATTGGGACATTTCCGAAGAGCCATGGCTACTGGCTCGCCGGTCTGGAATCCCGTATTTTTTTGCAGGGATAGATTTGGCAGCACGATACCTGTCCGTTTCTT
>NZ_JBWJVQ010000117.1:0-2592 GCF_056339875.1 Blautia sp. ZXY-1-C6 | reverse complement strand
CGGGCAGATTTTCTTCAAAATCATGGTGAAAGTGCTTCGTTTCTGTGTTGGGAAAATGAACGGAAACACTTGATTTTACTGACTTTCTTCAATGTAACCTTATTATAACGTCCTCCCCCCATCCCACCTCTTCATTGGGATACTCCTCATACCCCGGCAATGGTCTGGCGCCTTTTCGGAGATAGGCTTTTACTTTTTCCCCATAGAGGTAGGGATCGTTTCCATTTACAATCCCCCATTGCATTAACAATGCTGCGGATCCGCTGACAAAGGGTGTTGCAAAGGAAGTCCCTGTTACTGTTCTGTAACCACCACCGGGTACGGGAGCAACTATGTTTACTCCCGGTGCCACCAGATCAGGTTTCAGATATGGCAGCATTCTGCTGCCCCTTCCGGAAAAATCCGCATAAGAGTCAACCAGCGAATCATATGCTCCAACTGCAATAACCCGCCGGGCTGTGGCAGGTATGGTCAAAGTCCCATATGCCCTTGGTTCATAAAACCCAGTCCCTCTGTTCAGAGTATTTCCACCCGGCAGCCACAGGTAATATTCCCCTCCTCTGACCTTTTTTCCACTTAGGATGATTTTCCAGTCTCCACTGTCCACATAAGTTTTCCCAGGAAGGAAATCTATGTAGATTTCCTGTGTCAGATGATAGGGTCCAGGTTTGCCATAATAGATTAAAAGATCTGTATTTCCCAGTCTGTACCTCTGAGGACCAAGCTTTTCGTCTAAGGGGCCGATCCGGTTTCCGGATGGATTTTCAATATAAATACTCATCTCATCCTCATAAGATTTCCATAACTGCACATTTAATGTTGGTTCCCTGCTGCTCACAGATAATTCTATCTGTCTGGTCTGTCCCTGTTTCAGGGTTCCTCCCTCATGCAGAGGCTGATTGCCGTTGTTCCCTGTACCTGTACAGATAGCCAGACGTCCTGTGGAAGAAACCATATCTATATATGTTTCAAGAAGGGAATCTCCCTTGTGGGATCCATAATTATTTCCAAAACTGAGATTAATTGCCATTGGCCGTCCCATAGTCAATGCCTGTCGCACCAGATAATCAATCCCCTGTATCAGCTCCGTAGTCCTGGGAAAGGAGTTTTCTCTGGGAATTCCCATTTTCACAACCAGTAGATCACTTTCATAGGCAACTCCCTGATTCACCCCATCTGATGCCCTCCCATTTCCTGCTGCAATTCCCAGCACGGAAGTTCCATGTCCACTGTAATCTGAAGATGGAACAAGACGCCTGCCCTGGTTTTCTCCAAGTGCAAGCGCCTCATCGATCTGCTCTTTCGTATATTCAGTTCCTGTCACATATCCCTGGGGTGGATTTCCCTGTATGCTCTGATCCCATAAACGTAAAATTCTGCTGCTCCCATCTGCATTTCGGAAATCAGGGTGAAAATAATCCACTCCTGAATCCACAACTCCTGTCAGGATTCCTTTTCCCGTCAGTCCATTCCTGCCGGTCTGCACTGTGCGGATGCAGCTCGCTCCCTTCGCCTGAAACAATTCAAAATACAAGCGTTTGGGTTTCTCCATAAATTCCACCTGCACTCTGTGGGAATACTCATCAATCTCACTTTCCGGCAAAGTTACCACTGCATAGCTGCCTAACAATGGCACTACCTGAATTCCATTTCCAGCCAGACCACTTTCCGGTCCGCTGTACTTTATGATCACATCCCATAGCCTGGTTGCAGGATCATATCCTATGTTAAGATTTCCTGACTTTCTACGCTCCTGTGGTGTTGCATCCATTGCAAGATTTAAAAGGTTATCTATTTTCTGGTCTGGCATTTTAATCTCATTTCCAGATATTCACTTAGTCTATTATATACAAAAGTTCTGCATACGGACTCTTATTATAACAATTTTAGGATAATAAGCGGGAATCCTCGGCAATTCAATTACCGAGATGAAAGCGCAAACTGTGCATATCTACACTCATAATAAATAAAAATAACAAAACGGTTTTCATTCAATTTCTCCCTATAAAAGTATATTTGATAAGAATAGTATTAAACCAACTGGTGGAAAGGGAAATTACAAATTATCTATTGAGTTCATGAATACAAAGACACATGGAAGGATTACTGAAGAAATTGTTTTTAAATAATCGAATGTGAGATCTTTTGTATATTGAGAATGAAAATTTCTGAAAAAGTTCAATATTAGTGCTGGATAATCCGAAAATTACTTCGGCGCAGTTGTATAATAAAAAATATATTATATTATAAAAATTTATGATATAATATCCAAGCTACCACCCCTAAACAGGTACAGGAAGGGGGTGTGCTATCAATGGATACAATTTTATCATTTATGCTTTCTATTCTGGCAGGTGTAATCACCTATTACATTTGCAAATGGCTGGATAGAAAATAGTAGCTGGTAGCCAGCCTGGGGAATAAGCCACCCTTGCCAAAACGGAATAAAAAAGCCTCGGAGATGCGACCTCCGAGGCTTTTTGCTGTGTTACCAATGAATTTAATTTTATCATTTTGCCTATGGCAATTATAGCATATGCAGAAAATGAAATCAATATACTTTTGTGGATGATAATTTCGATTAATTTAGAT
>NZ_JBWJVQ010000116.1:0-6764 GCF_056339875.1 Blautia sp. ZXY-1-C6 | reverse complement strand
AGTGGAAGTCATCTGATAGCCTTTTTCCTTCAGCTCTTCAGCTGTTGCCTTAAATGTATCCCAGTCTGCAACTTTCTTCTGAACCTCTGCCGGATCATCGCTTCCGAATACTTCTTTTGCAATATCTCTTCTGTAGATCATAGCACCCGGGCAGCCCTGCCAGGAAAGACCTTTTAAGTTGCCATCCGAATCTGTCATAACATCTTTGGTGTACTGATACTGGTCTGCAACTTCCTCATCTGTGATTCCCAGATCTGCCACAGACATTGTATAATCTGTATTTACATATTTCAGTGCATAATCGGCTTCAACAAGGAAGAGATCGATTTTGTCATCTGCTGCTGCATCAGCCTGTTTCAGAAGAGTCTCATCCAGATTATTCTGATATGCATTGTCATCAGAAGGAGTAATGTTCCATACAACATCAACATCTCCGATCTTGCCATGAGTTCCGTCAACTTCTTCATATCCGGGATAGTGGTCAGTCAGACGGGATTTGAATTCTTCATTCCAGCAATAAATGTTTAAAACTTTACCTTCGTCAGCGGCTGCATCTTCAGCCCATGTTGGAACTGCTGTAAGACCGGCAAGCATAGCTGCTGTTAATGTAATTGCCATAGCTTTTCTCTTCATCATGTTATTACCTCCTTGTGATAATTGTTTTGGGTTGATTGTAACTTTTCAGCAGTCCACCAACTGTGAAGATACTGAAGATTTTCTTATTTTGCCAGATTTCTGACTGATGCACCGGGAAAAGTCTTCCATCAACGGTGAATTTATCGATGATCGTTGTTTTAGGATTTTCGATAAGATCAATCAGCTTCTGTGCGGCAAGCCGTCCAATCGTTTCTGTGTCCTGACACAGAGTTGTCAGCCGTGGCTCCAGGATGCGTGCAAAAGTAAGTCCGTCATAGCCTGCAATGGAAATATCATCTGGTATTCGAAGTCCACGTTCGTGGATTTCATTGATGCCACCCAGTGCGGAGAAGTCATCCGGATAGAGGATACAGGTAGGAGGATTCTTTCAGATCCAGAAGCTCTGAAGTTGCTATTGCTGCAGCTTCTGCATCTCGATAAGGAATGACTGGCATATATTCATCAGGTATATCGATTCGTTTTTTCTGGAGAGTTCTGTAAAAACTTCCAAGTCTGTTTCGTGTGACAGAGGAATCTTCTCCGTGAATATAGGCAATCTTTCTGTGTCCCCGTTCAAGAATATAAGAGACAAGTTCTTCCATTCCCTGAATGTTGTTGGAAACAACAGCAATTCTTCCATCAAATACATGATCGATAGTGACTACCGGTATCTCGGACTGTACCAGGCGCTGTACCTCTTCTGTAAAAAAATTGATACAGGCGATCACCACTCCATCGACTCCACGGTAACGGCAGTGCTCATAATAACTGAGATGCTGACCGGAGAGGTTTCCACTGGTAAAAGTGATGTCATATCCTCTGGATTCGGCAGTGCGTTTAAAGCTTTCCAGTACATGATTGAAATAATCATGGGTGAGGCCACTCATGGCTTCGTCTACAAAAAGTACGCCAAGATTATAACTGCGTCTGGTCTTTAGTGCTCTTGCTGAGGAATTTGGAAGATATCCCATTTCTGATGCAGTCTTCAAAATAAGCTGTCGGGTTTCTTCGCTGATATCCGAATAACCATTAAGTGCTTTGCTGACGCTTGCAACAGATACGTTACATTGTTTTGCGATGTCTTTCATGGATACCATATTATAGTCCAGCCTTTTCTGTTTTTGCTTCTAAAACGTTTTCGCAAGCTAATCGTACTTTATTTTCAGATAAAATTCAAGTATTTTTGTTATATTTGTATAATTTATCCCTGTTGCACAAAAAAGAATTTATAATAATTTATTAATTTCACAAAAAACAGGCTTTAATATAACGAAAAGTTTCGCAATGATCTTACGGAAGTTAAAATAACAGTTGTGAAATATTTTGACTGCTAAAAATGTAGTTGATTTTTTTGAAAAACTGAATTATACTGTGATAAATCCAATCTAAACTATATAATAAACATATAAATTCTGAACGTATTCGTTTTCGCAAGTCTGTTTTCGGCCTTTTCTTCACAAGTGTTTATTTATTCTTTTTAAGGAGGCTTTTCAATGAAATTCGGATATTTTGACGACAAGGCGAAAGAATATGTTATCACTACACCACATACACCATTACCCTGGATCAATTATCTGGGAAGTAATGATTTCTTTTCACTGATCTCCAACACCTGCGGAGGATATAGCTTTTATAAAGATGCAAAATTGTTGCGAATTACCAGGTACCGTTATAATAATATTCCTGCAGATTCCAACGGAAAGTATTATTATATTAATGATGACGGAGTAATCTGGAATCCGGGAACTATGCCGTCTGCAACAGAAACAGATACTTATGAATGCAGACATGGTCTTGGATACAGTCGCTTCTGTTCTTCGAAAAATAATCTAAAAGCAGAGCTTCTGGTTTTTGTGCCCTCTGATGCTTCATGTGAGATCAATTGTCTGAAACTGAAAAATAACTCTGAAACTGAAAAAAATATTTCTCTGTTCTCATACGTGGAATTCTGCCTCTGGAATGCAGTGGATGACGCATCGAACTTCCAGAGAAATTTAAGTATCGGAGAAGTGGAAGTACAGGGGAGTACGATTTATCATAAGACAGAATACAGAGAAAGAAGGAAACATTACAGTTTCTTTACAGTAAATACACAGGTGGACAATTATGATACCAACAGAGATGCTTTTCTGGGAGCAGGAAACGGGAATGCTTTTCCAGAAGCTGTATGTAAGAAAAAATGCAGTAACTCTATTGCAAGCGGATGGTATCCCATTGCTGCACATCAGATAGATCTGACTCTGCTGCCGGGAGAGGAAAAAGAATTTGTTTTTATGCTGGGATATTGTGAAAATCCGGCAGATGATAAATGGGAAGCTCCCGGAATTATCAATAAAACCTCTGCAAAAGCATTGATTGAAAGATTTAATACAATGGAAAAAGCGATGCAGGCCTTTGCAGAACTGAAAAATTACTGGGAAACATTGCTGGCACGCTTTGCAGTCGTCAGCGAGAACGAACATATTGACCGCATGGCAAATATCTGGAATCAATATCAGTGTATGGTAACCTTCAATATGTCCAGATCAGCATCTTATTACGAATCAGGAACAGGACGGGGGATGGGGTTTCGCGATTCTTGCCAGGATCTTCTGGGATTTGTGCATCTTATCCCGGAGCGGGCAAGGGAAAGGATTATTGATATAGCATCTACACAGTTTCCGGATGGAAGTGCATATCATCAGTACCAGCCGCTGACAAAACAGGGGAATCTGGATGTTGGAAGCGGATTTAATGACGACCCGTTATGGCTGATCGCAGCAGTAGCAGCATATATCAAAGAGACTGGTGATTATGGGATACTTGATGTGCAGGTACCCTTTGATTGTAAGAAGGGAACAGAGGTACCGCTTTTTGAACATCTGGAGAAATCTTTTTATTACACAGTAACCCATCTTGGTCCTCACAAACTTCCTCTGATCGGAAGGGCAGACTGGAATGACTGCCTGAATCTGAACTGTTTTTCCAGTGAACCTGGAGAATCCTTTCAGACAACAGGGCCGTCGGAAGGCCCTGTGGCAGAATCTGTATTTATTGCAGGTATGTTTGTGAAATATGGAAAAGAATTTGAGGAACTCTGTGAGCGGACCGGGCACACAGAACTTGCAAAAGAAGCAGGGAAAGCAGTGGATGAGATGTATCAGGCAGTGCTGGATAATGGATGGGACGGAGAATGGTTCCTGCGTGCCTATGATGCACAGTCTGAAAAGGTTGGTTCAAAAGAATGCGAAGAAGGAAAGATTTTTATTGAACCACAGGGATTCTGTGTTATGGCAGGAATCGGCAAGGAAGAAGGAATAGCAGAAAAAGCTCTGGACTCTGTGAATGAATTGCTGGAAACAAAGTATGGAATAATGATCCTTCAGCCGGCTTATACAAGATACCATCTGGAACTTGGGGAAATTACTTCTTATCCGCCTGGATATAAAGAAAATGCAGGAATTTTCTGCCACAACAATCCGTGGATTTCCATTGCGGAGACTGTGCTTGGAAGAGGAAACAGGGCATTTGAGGTTTATCGTAAAATATGTCCATCTTATATTGAGGAAATCAGTGATATTCACCGGACAGAACCATATGTATATTCGCAGATGATCGCGGGAGCTGATGCACCAGGATTTGGAGAGGCAAAAAACAGTTGGCTGACAGGAACTGCAGCGTGGACATTTGTAAACCTGTCACAGGCGCTTCTTGGTATTCTGCCAGGATATGATGGTTTGATCGTAGACCCCTGCCTTCCGGAAACGTTTGGCGATTTTAAAGTGAACCGTCATTTTAGAGGGGCGGATTATCATATTGAAATCCATAAACCGAAAGGTGTGCAGAAAGGAGTCAGATGGATTGAGGTAGATGGTGAGAGGATAAATGGAAACCAGATTCCTATGGTCAATGGCAGAAACGAATACCATGTAATTGTACAGATGGGATAAGTGATAAATAAAAGTCCCCACCCATTGCTTATTGCCTGATGCAATTAAAGCAGAGGGTGGGGACTTATTTGAACAGGTTAAAGTAAAATACCTGTTTTATTTATTTTCTTCCTGAACTTCGATTTTACGAATTGTCTTGTTTTTGATTTCTTCTTTGATGGATGTAAGGAACTCACCAAGGTCTTTCATTCCTTCGTCGCCAAGGTAACGGCTTCTTACGGAAACCTTGCCTTCTTCTTCCTCTTTGGCGCCAACAATGAGCATGTATGGAACTCTTGCAAGGCGTGCTTCACGGATCTTGTAGCCCATCTTTTCGGAACGCTGGTCAACAGAGCAGCGGATTCCGTTTTCTTTTAACTGAGCTTCAACTTTGGCAGCATAGTCGTGGAATTTCTCGGAAATTGGAATCACACGAACCTGTTCCGGGCAGAGCCATGTCGGGAACATACCTGCATATTTCTCAATGAGCCATGCAAGTGTTCTCTCGTAGCATCCCATGGATGTACGATGAATGATGTATGGACGCTGTTTTTCACCGTTTTCATCGATATAATACATGTCGAACTGTTCAGCCAGAAGAGCATCCCACTGAATCGTGATCATAGTATCTTCTTTTCCGTATACGTTCTTGGCATTGATATCAACTTTAGGTCCGTAGAATGCAGCTTCGCCAACATCCTCTGTAAATGGAATGTTCAGTTCTTCAAGCATCTGACGGATATGAGCTTCTGTCTGATTCCACACTTCTGCATCACCGATGTATTTCTCTTTGTTGTTCGGATCCCATTTGGAAAGGTGATAGGTTACGTCCTCCTCTACACCAAGAACCTGCAGGCAGTACTGTGCAAGTGCGATACAATCTTTGAATTCTTTTACCATCTGGTCAGGTCTTACAATCAGATGACCTTCGGAGATCGTGAACTGACGCACACGTGTCAGACCATGCATTTCTCCGGAATCCTCATTACGGAACAGAGTGGATGTTTCACCGTAACGAAGAGGCAGATCACGATAGCTGTGCTGTTCTGCTTTGTATACATAGTACTGGAATGGGCATGTCATAGGACGAAGCGCAAATACTTCTTTGTCTGTTTCTTCGTCGCCGAGAACGAACATACCGTCTTTGTAGTGATCCCAGTGACCGGAAATTTTGTAGAGATCACTCTTTGCCATTAACGGAGTTTTTGTTCTTACATAGCCACGTTTTGTCTCTTCGTCTTCAATCCAGCGCTGAAGCTCCTGCATTATGATCACACCGTTTGGCATGATAAGAGGAAGTCCCTGTCCGATTACATCTACAGTTGTGAAGATTTTCATTTCACGTCCAAGTTTATTGTGATCGCGTTTTTTTGCTTCTTCCATCTGTTCCAGATGTTCTTTTAACTCATCCTTGGAAGCATAAGCTGTTCCGTAGATACGTGTGAGCATTGCGTTCTTTTCACTGCCTCTCCAGTAGGCGCTGGAGGAGGAGAGAAGCTTGAATGCTTTTACACCCTTTACGCTCATAAGGTGAGGACCTGCGCAGAGGTCTGTCCAGTCTCCCTGGGAATAGAAAGAGATTTCGGAGCCTTCCGGAAGATCTTCGATAAGTTCTACCTTGTATGGTTCATTTTTCTCCTGGAAGTATGCGATGGCATCTTCTCTTGATTTTGTGAAGCGTTCAATCTTAGCGCCTTTTTTGATGATCTTTTTCATTTCTTTTTCGATTGCATCCAGGTCATCACGGGAGAATGGAGGGCAGTCGAAATCATAGTAGAATCCTGTATCAATAGAAGGTCCGATAGCAACCTTTGCATCCGGGAATAAGGTCTGTACTGCCTGGGCAAGTACGTGGGATGCTGTATGGCGGAGAACTGCAAGTCCTTTTTCATCTTTTGCTGTCAGGATGTTTAATTCGCAGTCACTGTCAATAACTGTTCTCAGGTCTACAACTTCTCCGTTTACTTCTCCTGCACAGGCAGCACGTGCAAGTCCCTCGCTGATGTCGTAAGCAATGTCGATTACGGATTTTGCCTCAGCGTATTCTTTTTTTGAGCCGTCTTTTAATGTTACGATCATGATGATTATCTCCTTTACGTTAGTATGGATTTGTTATAGTTGCTGTTCACTGTTGATATCCCGCGGAGCGTGTTGTTGAGAACGGAGTGAACAGTAACAGGTTTTTGTACTGCGAAGGGGTAAAAGAAAGAATAAAAAAAT
>NZ_JBWJVQ010000115.1:0-2948 GCF_056339875.1 Blautia sp. ZXY-1-C6 | reverse complement strand
CGGTGGAGCAACCGGAGGAACCGATATGATGGCAGCTATCATCCAGAAATATCTGCAGCACTATTCAATCGCGCAGATCATGCAGGTTATAGATGCAGGCGTTGTACTGGTGGGTATGTATGTGTTTGGTATCCACAAGGCACTCTATGCGATTATTGCGGTATATCTGGTGACAAAAGTATCTGACGGTTTGATTGAAGGTCTGAAACTCTCGAAAGCTGCCTATATCATTACAGCAAAGCCAAAGGAAATAGCAGATATGATCATGAAAGATCTGGACAAGAAGGCTGTAACAGGCATCAGTGCCAGAGGAATGTACTCAGGACAGGATAAACTGATGCTTTTCTGCGTGGTAAATAAAAAAGAGATCGTAATGCTTAAAGAAAAAGTAGATGAAATTGATCCGGAAGCTTTTGTGATAGTGACAGATGCCAGGGAAGTTCATGGAGAAGGTTTTATTGAAAAAAAGTAATACAAAAAAATATATAAAAAATTGTAAATTTTTTTCTCTTTCCTCTTTCATTTTTGGTAAATATATATTAAAATACAATACAGGTATAAGGTTTTATAGCTAAAACGGAAAATAAACACTATCAGGATGAGAAGGGATTGAAATCAGATGATATCGAATCAGGTGTCTTCAGAATACTCTTGAAGGGTTAAAAGAAATTTCCCACAACAGAATTTTGTGTACTCGACACAGAAGGCAAAGTGCTTTTATGCAGAGTACTTCTGCAGATTTTTCCATTGCAACACAGGATGTACAGGCTTTCGTAGAATCACAGGCCGACAGCCAGCTTGTAAAGGGGTTCCAGTATTTTAAAGTCTGTGATGACTATCAGCTGGAATATATACTGGTTGCCCATGGCGACGATGAAGATACTTATATGGTTGGCAAGCTCGCCGCTTTTCAGATCCAGAATCTGATCGTAGCGTATAAAGAACGCTTTGACAAAGACAGCTTTATCAAGAACCTGCTTCTTGACAACCTGCTTCTTGTTGACATTTATAATCGTGCGAAGAAACTGCACATTGAGGCAGATGTCCGCCGCGTAGTCATGATCCTTGAAATGCCACAGGAGAAAGACCACAGCTCCATGGAAAGCGTGAAGAGCCTTTTCGGCGGTAAAAGTAAAGACTTTATCACAGCAGTAGATGAGAAGAGTATTATCGTAGTCAAGGAACTTGAAGATGGTGAGAATTATCCTGAGATGGATCAGCTTGCACATACTATCCTTGATACTCTTGGAATGGGAAATGACGGTAAGACACATATGGCATACGGTACTATCGTCAATGAACTGAAAGAAGTATCACGTTCCTATAAAGAAGCCCGCATGGCTCTTGATGTAGGTAAGATTTTCTTCGGAGATAAAGAAGTGATCGCATACAGCTCTCTGGGAATCGGACGACTGATCTACCAGCTCCCGATCCCACTCTGTAAGATGTTTATCAAAGAAATCTTCGGCGGCAAATCCCCGGATGACTTTGACGAAGAGACTCTGGTTACAATTGATAAGTTCTTCGAGAACAGCCTCAATGTTTCAGAGACATCCAGACAGCTTTACATCCATAGAAACACTCTGGTCTACCGCCTCGATAAACTCCAGAAGAGTACAGGCCTTGATCTCCGCGTTTTTGAAGATGCCATTACATTCAAGATCGCACTCATGGTAGTACGTTACATGAAATATATGGAAACACTGGAATATTGATATATTATAATAGAAGGAAAATTTTCAATGCCTGCCACAGCTTTAATTGCTGCCGCAGGCATTTTGACCTTTACAAATCCAGCCTTGCAGTGTATAGTTAGAAATCGAGATTGCAATTGATAAGGTATGCAATATCCCGAGACATGCAAGTCAAAATTTTGTTGCCGCAGGCAATTTGTAATGAATGTTGGCTACGTTACTGTGAATATTCTATGAATCCTCAAAAATCTCTTGCAATCCCCAAAAACATACATTACAATAATGTTACAAATTCATTAACCCATTGGAGGAAAAATCTATGATAGATCTTATAGATGTAAGCAAGTCCTATGGTCCCGGCCTTCCGGCAGTGAACCATGCGAACTTACATATAGATAAAGGTGAATTCGTCTTTGTAGTAGGAAACAGTGGTTCAGGAAAAACAACCCTGATCAAACTTCTTATGAAAGAGCTGGATTCCACATCCGGCCAGATCATCGTAAGCGGTGAACGTCTGGAAGGAATGAAACACAGAAGAGTAGCCAAATACCGCCGTAAGCTGGGCGTAGTATTTCAGGACTTCCGTCTTCTGAAAGACAGAAATGTATATGAGAATGTAGCGTTTGCCCAGAGAGTAGTCAACCGTCCCACAAGAGTAATCCGTAAACGTGTCCCGGAGGTACTTCAGGAAGTTGGACTTGCTGTCAAATACAAATCCTTCCCGGATGAACTTTCCGGTGGAGAACAGCAGAGAGTTGCATTGGCAAGGGCGCTGGTCAACCGTCCGGATATCCTTCTGGCAGACGAGCCTACAGGAAACCTGGATCCGAAGACTTCCGAAGAAATCATGAAGCTTCTGGAACAGATCAACGACAGAGGAACCACAGTAGTGGTTGTTACACATAACAAGGATATTGTAAATTCCATGCGCAAACGTGTTGTGACCATGCATGAGGGCTCTATTATAAGTGACGAGAAAGAGGGAGAATATCATGAGGCCTAGTACAATCTGGTACACTCTAAAACAGGGTGTCAAAAATATCAAAAGAAACTGGATGTTTTCCCTGGCTTCCATTATCACCATGGCTGCCTGTATTTTTCTGTTTGGAATCTTTTTCTCCATTGTCAATAATGTGAATAATATTGCACATAAGGTAGAGCAGCCATGTCTCTCTCTCTCTCTCTCTCTCTCTCTCTCTGTCTCTCTCTCTCTCTCTCTCTCTCTCTGTATCGTATTCTCTCTCTCTCTTCTCT
>NZ_JBWJVQ010000114.1:0-2707 GCF_056339875.1 Blautia sp. ZXY-1-C6 | reverse complement strand
TAGGATATGCAGGAAGCACCGGGAACAGCACCGGTCCTCATCTTCATTTTGGGGTTATGGTTAATGGGGTAAATCAGAATCCTCTGAATTATGTGAAGAGACCGTCATAATTAACCGGTTTCAGACACGCTCTAGTATATCGTTTCGCAGACAAGTGAGTGGTATAGTTATTTTTCATTTTATAAATATCTAAAAAAGGATATATGGTATATGAAGGAAGAATCAGAAAAAACATACACTTATTACAGAAAAGCGCAATATCATGAAACAGACCAGATGGGCATTATCCATCACTCTAATTATGTAAAATGGATGGAAGAGGCCAGGATTGGATATATGAGCCGGATGGGTTTCAGCTATAAGAAAGTAGAAGAGTTGGGAGTGATTTCCCCTGTTGTGGAAATTTCAGTTGCATATAGAAAGCAGGTTTTCTTCGATGATGAAATCCGGATCCGCGTTGGCATTAAGCAGTATAATGGAATTTCTCTGGAATTTAATTATGAATTTTTTAATGCGAGCAGAAATGAAATCTGCACAACCGCTTATTCCAGACATTGTTTTCTAAAAGATGGGAAACTGATCGCTCTCAAAAAAGAGCTTCCGGAATTGAATCGCATTATTACAGATTGTCTGTAAAACTAATGACTTTGGAAAATCACGTATAGTAGTGATCAAATCCCGGTTGGGACAGCCTATAGCGGCTTTTTCGGGAGATGACGTGTACTGGGAAGTTCCGGAAGACCTTCCCCAAATGACGAAACTTATGGTTGACGGAAAAGCCTTGTATATACATCGGGCAAACTACCAGATTATTGACAAAAAATTGCTGTAGAAAAAATTTAAATTGAACGCTAAGTAATTCAATCAATGTTTTTGACATGAAGGCAGAAAAAAGTTATTATTTGATAAATACAAACAATTAGCACGCAAAAATAAATCCGGAAACAATAAATGGATGTACTGGTTGGCAACAATAAGATAACATAAAAACATACGAAAGTAGTATGTTTTTATGTTATCTACATCTATACGACAAACGCGAGTTTTTCATATAGATGTAGGCTGCAGCTGTCTTTGCGCTGTAATCGTTTATTGACAAAGGCATTTTCTCTGCAATTATTAATCATTATCAACTTTGATGATTTATATGTCTTAAATATTCTCAACAATATTCTTAACATTAAGAAGTTATAAAATAATTTTTTTAAGGAGATTTTTTATGGATAAATATATTGATTATTATAATGATAGCAAGAAAGTCACTTACCACGAACAGACCGATATTTCAAATATTTTGAAGCTTCGAGCTGTTTTGAAAACACTGCCTGATTTCTGCAAGGATTATTTTCGTGCTATGGATCCGCTTACTACTACCAAAACACGAATTTCCTATGCGTATGATATCCGAATCTTTTTTCAGTTTCTCCTGGATGAAAATCCTGCCTTTAAGGACTATTCCATGAAAGACTTTACCGTTGATGTTCTGGATCAGCTTAAAGCTATAGATATCGAGGAATATCAGGAATACCTTAAAGTATATAAAAATGGTGATAAAACAGAAACCAATGGTGAACGTGGCCTGAAAAGAAAAATTTCTGCATTGAGAAGTTTTTATGCATATTATTATAAACATGAATTTATCCAGACGAACCCAACTGTTCTTGTAGATGTTCCGAAAACTCATGAAAAAAATATTATACGTCTTGATGCTGATGAAGTTGCCATGTTATTGGATCATATAGAGCACTGCGGCGATGAGCTTACCGGACAGAAACGTGTTTATTATGAAAAAACCAAGGAGCGTGATCTTGCCATCGTTACTCTCCTGCTTGGTACCGGGATTCGTGTATCTGAATGTGTAGGACTTGATGTTGAAGATGTTGATTTTAAAAATAATGGGATTAAAGTCACCCGAAAAGGTGGAAATGAAATGGTTGTATATTTTGGACATGAGGTAGAAAAAGCTTTGAAAAAGTACTTGGAAGTTCGTAAGAATATCGTTCCTGTAGCAGGGCATGAACACGCTCTCTTCTACTCTACCCAGCGAAAAAGGATTGGCATCCAGGCTGTTGAAAATCTGGTAAAAAAATACGCAGGTGCCATTACGACCACAAAAAAAATCACACCACACAAGCTTCGCAGTACTTACGGTACTACTTTGTATCAGGAAACAGGCGATATTTACCTTGTAGCTGATGTATTAGGTCACAGAGATGTAAACACCACAAAGAAACATTATGCAGCTATGGATGATGCAAGACGTCGTAAGGCGGCCACAGCGGTGCATTTACGCGAAGATTAAAAACATAAAAAGATAAAGTATGAAAAATGACAGATATGTCTTATGTCTGGAGTTTTGTATAGACTTTAAATAACAGACATAAGACATATCTGTCACATACTTGATTCTGTTTGGGTTATGATATGTTTTTCAGAATTCTATTTACTAACTGTTAAAGCTATTTTTATTTATCAAAATCAGTTTCAAATACGCCTTCCGGAGTACGTATTGTCAGTAACCCAAGATTGAATTCATCATCCATTACAGTAATATGATATTCAAAAATAACATCATCTTCAACCTTGGAAAGTAAAACGTAAGAGCCATTTTCTTTTCCTTCAATTTGGTCGCAGATATCTCCGTAAACCATTTCACCGGAAATTGCTCTTGGATATCCTGCATCTTTAATTTTTTGCTCAATTATTC
>NZ_JBWJVQ010000113.1:0-5016 GCF_056339875.1 Blautia sp. ZXY-1-C6 | reverse complement strand
GATGGAACATAAGTTTCTCCGGAACACATCCAGTCCGGGAGCACAGTTTCTTCTTTTTTATAATCATTCATCTGTTATGCAGCCTTCTTCTTAAAATCAATTTTCTCTTTCATCATTGAAGAGATAATCTTAAAAATGATCACCAGAAGTGCCACACCCACAACCGCCGAAAGAATATATCCAGTCCACTCAGGTAACCCGGACATAGAATAATCAGGAAACAGGGTTGACAGTTCAAATCCATTGGTCATTCCTGACGGAGTGTATCTGAGCTGGCTTCCGCCACTTACCAGACCAGCGATTTCATCAGCACCCCATTCACCCCAGGCAGTACCGGTTGCCAGAAGTCCCAGAGGAGTCAGTACGATGAGAACAGCCATCAGTATATACAGTGGTTTAAATGCTGTCTTATCCGGAACAGCATCCAATGCTTTTGGTGTAACTTTTTCAACAAAGGTAAGTACCACTACTGTCAGAATAATTTCTGCCAGACCAAATAATGTAATATGTCCGATCATCATTGCAGGTATAGATACACTTAGTGGATACGGACAATAAAGAGCCTGGCCTTCTGCATTTTTGAACAGCAGTGGCTGAATACCAAATTCAACAGCTGCACAAAAGGCCGCAGCATTAATACCTATATATGAACCAATTGCCGCGCTAGGTTTGCGCATACCCGTTTTCTTCAAAAGAAGTTTATACAGGAAAAAGCCCAGATATGGCAATATAAATGCCATATTAAAACAGTTTGCACCAAACGCAAGGATTCCGCCATCTCCAAAAAGAAGTGCCTGTATCAGTAGCGCAATGGAAACCGATATGCACCCGGCTGCAGGACTTCCTGTCAGTATAGCAATAAGAGTTCCTCCTACTGCATGTCCTGTTGTACCGCCCGGAAGCGGAACATTAAACATCATTCCCAGAAATGAGAAGGCAGCCCCAATACCAAGAAGCGGCATCTTTGATTTTGGTATCTCTGTTTTTATTTTATGAATAGAATATCCCCACACCGGAAGCATGGCTGCTGTCATTACAGCACATGTTGACGGGCTTAAATAATTTTCAGGTATATGCATAAATATACTTTCCTTTCCCGTGAAAATATTATTTTATCTGGCGCGCACCTTACAAACAACTGTATTGTAGCACCGCGTTAAAGTGTCAACAACCTACCTAGGGGGATATTTACATATTCTTATCAGGCATGGTTTTGCCTGTATTTTTCATACCACTATCGCAATTCCAAAAAGAAAATCACAATTACGAGAGTACCGCATCCACCAGTCTCCGCGTATATTCTTCCTTTGGTTCATTAATGATATCATCGGGAATTCCGCTTTCCACTACTTTTCCCTCATACAGTACCAGAACCCTGTCACAGAACATCTGGACAAGAGCCAGATTATGGCAAATAAAGATAAAAGACAGCCCCTTCTTCTCTTTCAGGTCTTCCAGAAGCTCCATGATCTGTTTCTGTATGGTTACATCCAGAGCACTGGTTGCCTCATCACAGATCAGAACTTTTGGTTCTACTGCCAGAGCTCTTGCTATCGCAGCCCGCTGACACTGTCCGCCACTTACCTCATGAGGATATCTTTTTGCATATTCCTTCTCAAGGCCGCACTGCTCAAGCAATTCTGCTACTCTTTTCTCCACATCAGCCTTTTTCATTCCACGGTTTCTAAGACTCTCACCAATTCCGTCACCCAGTGTCCTTCTGGGATCAAAAGAACCCACCGGATTCTGAAAAACCATCTGTATATCTCCATATACCTCTTTCAGCTGACTTTGTTTCAGTCTTGTAATATCTTTTCCTTCAAATTTCAATGTACCCTCTGTGATATCAGTCAGCCGGGTGAGCAGCTTTGCTATTGTACTTTTCCCACTGCCGGATTCTCCTACGATTCCCAGCGTTTCTCCTTTTTTTAGTGTAAAGCTTACATCCTTTACCGCTTTCAAAGGATTTTTTCCTCTCTGGGTAAATATTTTTGTTAAATGTTCTGCCTCTAAAAGTATGCTCATACTCTGACCTTCCTTTGCAGCTTTGGTACAGCCTCCAGCAATTTCCTGGTATACGGATCCCGGGGATGATCCAGTACACGGTCTGCTGTGCCATATTCTACTGTTTTTCCATTTTTCAAAACCAACACAGTATCTGCCATTGCCCGGACTACCCCGATATCATGTGTCACGATCACAATTGCAGTTCCAAACAACTCTCTTAACTTAAGCATTTCCCTTACAACCTGACGCTGTACAGACACATCCAGAGCACTGGTCGGTTCATCCGCAAATAGGATGGGCGGATTCATAAGCATGGCAATTGCAATACCTGCTCTCTGATTCATTCCGCCTGACAGTTCAAATGGATAACTGTCCCACACACGCTGACTGTCCTTAAAGTTCAGTTTATCAAACAGATCCATTGCCCTGCTTTTGGCCTCACTTCTTGTTATCTTCGTATGTACACGCATACTTTCATAAATCTGTTCTCCAATGGTGCGGATCGGGCACAGGGAAGCACCTGCATCCTGAAAGATCATGCCAATTCCTGCACCTCTGATCTTTCTTTTTTCTTTCTCCGGTATATCCAGAATATTCTGATTCATATATCGGATATCTCCTCTTGTCACAAGACCATCCGGTCCCAGAAGTCCCATTGCGGCTTTGATCAGGGTGCTTTTCCCACTGCCGGATTCTCCCACAAGGCCAAGTATCTCTCCATGTTCAAGAGAGAAGCTCACATCATGAACCACCGCTTTCCCGCCAAATGATATCTCTACGGAATCGTAGGTCAGTATTTTTCTATCCATTTCTGTAAACCATCCTTGTTAATACTTACCAAATCAGGGGCAAAATATCTTTTGCCCCTGAAATATCATCGTTCACATATTCTTCATTTATTGTTACAGTTTAATTGATATCCAAATCCGCTGTCAGTTCATAATAATCACATGGATGTGCAGTCAGTCCTGTTACATTAGACTGCATGATCATACTCATTCTCAGGTAAGAGCAGAATACATAGGCATTGTCATCCAGGATTGTCTGCTGCATCTGAATCGCCAGATCTGAACGCTTATCTGCATCGAATTCTTGCTTCATCTGTTTTTCCAGATCTTCCAGTTTATCACTGTGATAATGTCCGTTATTGCTTGCAGATTCATCCAGTGTACAGGAAGTGAAGAAATACTCCGGATCTCCTGTAGGTGCAGTTACCATGGCACTTGCATATACATCCCATAATGTAGGATCTTTACGGATAGTATTATTATCAGAGGTACAATTCACCTGAACATCCATACCGATTTCTTTTAAGGTCGCCTGTGCAGACTCTGCAAGAAGCGGAAGCTCCTGACGGCTTGGATAAGTAAGCCAGCGGATTTCCAGTTTCTGTCCGTCTTTTTCACGGATACCGTCACCATCAGAATCCACCCATCCAGCTTTCTCCAGAACCTTTTTCGCCCCATCAGGATCATAGCTCTCTGTTGTCAGATTCTGTCCGCCAAAAGAGAAGGTATCCGGGAAAGCGCCGACTGCGGGATATCCATATCCATTCAGAAGCGCAGACACAAAGCTGTCCTTATCAATACCCATGGCAATTGCTTTACGCACTGCCGGGTCAGATGTTACAGGACTTTCAAAGTTCATCCACGCATAGAATGCACGGCTTGTAGCTGTACTGGTAAATGTAAAGTCATCATTTTCAAATAAGGGATAGCTTGCATATGCCATACCATAGGCAGCATTAATTTCCCCTGCCTGAAGAGCCATTGCCAGTGTATCACCGTCAGAGATTGTGCGGACAGTGATCTCATCCACATTTACATCTCCGTTCCAGTAGTTTTCATTCTTTACAAGATTAACATGATCATCTGTCACCAGTTCAGTTGCCACATAAGGACCTGTACCGATCACGATCCCATCATCACTGACACCTGCCTGCATATCAATAATGCATCCATAAGGATCACTGAGATAATTGATCAGTGCAGGCTTCGGTTCTGTAGTCTTTATGGTAACAGTATTTCCGTCAGCCTCGATAGTATCAATGCAGAGATCTCCTGCTGCACGCTCATGATTGGCAACCAGAGCCTCCAGGCTTTCCTTTACTGCCTCTCCGTCACAGGCACGTCCATTGGAGAACACAACTCCGTCATTCAGTGTGATCTTCCAGGTCAGCTCGTCAATATTTTTATACTCTTTTGCGATCCATGGCTCTATCTCCATGGTATCAGAATAACGGAAAAGAGTTTCCCCTACTCCATAACGGATACACGCCCATCCTGCATATGTATTTTGTGGATTAATATCTGCCTCTTCATTTTCCGCATTAAAGGTGGTATCACCAAATACAAATGTCTTTTTGTCTGCTGCCAGTGTTGGCATAGCTGTCGCTCCTACCGCCAGTCCCAAGGCAATTGCCATTGCCAGAAATTTCTTTGCTCTCATTTTCTTTCCTCCTCGTTTGTTTTCATATTACTTATCATGAACGGCTGTTCTTCGGATCCAGATAGTCACGGACTGTATCACCTAACAGATTGAAAATTGCCACAGATATAAAAATTGCAATTCCAGGTGATAATACTACCCATGGATATGTCTGGATCATACTTCGTCCGCTGCTCATCATACTTCCCCACTCAGCCATGGGAATCTGTGCTCCCAGTCCAAGAAATGACAGGCCCGCAAGCTCCATCATCATAGTACCAATGTCAAGCATGGCTGTTACCAGAACAGGTCCCAGCATATTGGGAAGAATATGCCTGCGCATAATCTGACCTGAGCTGTCACCTGCAAGTATGGCAGCATGAATATAGGGTTCCTCTTTTAATGCCAGAGTCTGCCCTCTGGCAATACGTGAATATTTCGGCCAGCTTACTACTGCCAGTGCTATAACAGCATTCTGAATGCCTCCCCCAAGAATAGCCGCGATCGCCATGGCAAATACAAGCCCAGGGAAAGCAAGACATACATCTGAAATCCTCATCATAACAGCATCTGCAGCTCCGC
>NZ_JBWJVQ010000112.1:0-2302 GCF_056339875.1 Blautia sp. ZXY-1-C6 | reverse complement strand
AAGGAATGGAGGTGGAAAATACGAAAAACACATATTTCTCAAGACAGATTTTTTGTGCGTTGAACCAATTTGCCGTGATTATTTATCTCAGTTATATGGCGTACAACGGACATTATATAGAAAGCAATTACCTTGTTCATTTTCTATCTTTGTCGCTCTTGTTTTTTGACGCGGCGTATATCTCATATAAGAATGTAAAATGTAATAAGGTTCTGAACCACTTTTCCCTATTGTTATTGTTGCTGGGCTGGCAATTCTTGTTGTACCTGTTTGACTTTCAACCAATATCCAAAGCGGTTTCCATGCTGTTGTTGCCTGTCTGTTTTTATCAGTCAGCATATTTCATACAGACATTTTTATTTCAGGGTTCCGCCTATCGGGGGCAAAAAGCACTGCTTGTTTTTTTGAAAATTTCCTGCGTAACAGCAATTATTTGCTTCTTCTTTTCAGATAGGGCTTTTTTCACAGCCTACCAACTGCAATTTTTTATCTCGACACTGGCTCTTGCTGTCGTTGGTATCATACAGAGAAAACGAATTGTCTTTGTGCTGAAAAGTCAAAGGAAACGTCTGCTTTTTCCACTGGCTCTTGTAGTAATTCCATTTGTAATATACCTTTTCGTTTTTCACAGGGAAGCGGAATATATGGCAAGCATGGGGAGCTACATCCCCGTTATGCTGGCATTTGTATGTATTCATAGTATCGTATTCCAATACCATCCACAGCAGGTACAATTTTTAACGCTGTCAGGGGGATATATCGTTGCTCTGGTTTTTGTCGGATTGGTTGGACTTGTTGGAATGGCATATCTTTTTCAAATCCCACTTATGGCAATTTTGATGAGTGTTTACATAGTGGTTCTGCTGGCACAGGTTTACAATATCCTTTTGTATGTGCGGATTTGCAGGCAGCCGACCGACTATAATAACCCCACGGATCGTCAGCACTTTTACGCCTATTCACTGGAACAGATTAAACGGGAAGAAAACTTAAAAAAAGATTTTTCCAACTATTTGCACGATAATATTTTGCAAAACCTGCTTTCCATCAAAAACATGTTATGTAAAGCAGAGCAGCCAGAGATAAGGAGGTTACTTCTCGATACGTTGGCAGAATTAAATGCTTCCATCCGTTTTCAAATGCAGACTTATCATCCAAATCTGGTAAAAAGTCTGACCTTAAAGGAGAATATTCAAAATCTGCTTGATTCAATGGAAGAAAACCATTCTGCAAATATTTGTTTGGACTGCGATAAAGATGTATTTCTTGTAGAGCCATATAATGTACTCATCTATCGAATGATAAAAGAACTGGTGACAAATGCGTTAAAACATTCCTCCGCGACGACAATCGATGTTCTGCTGATGCAGGAGAACGGACGCATTACCCTAAAGGTGACGGATAATGGTATAGGGTTCAAACCGTTCACTTATAAGTCAGGTTCACATCAGGGGCTTGCTTCTATTGGGGAACAGGTCAGTTTATTAGATGGCACTATGAACATCCAACCCGCTACTGGTGGCGGAACGGCAGTTGTCATTTCTATGCCTATGAACGGAGGTGATTCGTATGAAAATTTTGTTGGTCGATGACCATATACTTTTTGCCAAGAGTCTTTCGATTGCCCTGTGTGATAATCCAGAGATTGAGCAATTTTCCAGTACAAAGGATATTCAAGATTTGGAAAAACAGATTGCCACAGAACTACCAGATATTTTACTGATTGACATTAACTTAGGAGGACTGACAGACGAGGACGGTTTAATGCTCACACAACATTTGTTGGAGCGTTTTCCAGATCAAAAAATAGTCATTCTCTCTGGCTATAATCTTCCTGTTTATCGCAAAGAAGCAAAGAGGATCGGTGCAAGAGGGTTTATCAGTAAGGATGTAGAACCAGATGAGTTATTGCACATTTTATTGACCATCAAAGATGGGGCAACACACTTCCCACGGGAAGAAGTATTTATAGAAGAGCTGACAGACGGAGAGAGAAAAGTTCTCGAATTGGTTGCATCAGGAGTTAGGCGCCGCGAAATCGCTGAACAGCTTTTTATTAGTGAACGAACAGTATCAAATCATTTGCAACATATTTTTGAAAAATTGCAAGTTAGCTCTACCGTTGAGATGATAACAAAAGCTATTAAGCTCGGATATATTGCTCAATCGGTAATATGAAATATAAAGTTTAGAACAAGCACATATCGCAACATTCCACAGGCAGACTATGAAATATAGAATGTATGTGGATGATGCAATATGGCAAAAATCGAAGATTGCCCCGGTTTTGAAACTTTCGGTG
>NZ_JBWJVQ010000111.1:0-5581 GCF_056339875.1 Blautia sp. ZXY-1-C6 | reverse complement strand
CGGTCTGTCCATGTTCCTTGAGAGTTTCATGTTGTGGAATGGTAACTCATCACCGAAGAACATTGGTCTTACTATCGTAGGATATCTGTATAAACGTGGTATTGAGAAAAACGATATGGGTTATGCGTGTGCCGTAGGTATGGTACTTCTGGTCATTGCCCTGGCTATCAATGTTGTCCAGCTTGTGGCAACAGGAACATTCAAGAAGGAGGAAAAGTGATATGGCAAAAACAGCAGCTCAGCCAAAGACAATGGAATCAAATCATAAAGTTGCGTCTGTATTATCCACAGGGCTTTTCGCTATCCTCTGTGTGCTGATCGCATTTCCGCTTCTTGCAGGTTTCTTCGCTTCCTTCCAGGAAGGCCGTGAAGTGGTTATGAAAGGTATGTCCCTGAATCTTGATTTTTCCAAGATGCATCTGGATAACTACAAATACCTGTTTTCCGGAAATGAGGATTCCCGAAAATATTTTATGTGGTATAAAAACAGTCTGATCCTGACACTGATTACAGTAGTTCTGACACTGCTGGTATGCTACTTCATCGCATACGGTCTGACCATGTACAAATTTAAACTTCAGGGATTTTTATTCTTCCTGGTAATCGCAACTATGTGTGTTCCTTTTGAAATCCTGATGCTTCCTCTGTATAACGAAGTTACATCTCTTGGGATCATCAATACAAGAGCCGGTGTTATTCTCCCCGGACTATGTGGTGCGTCGACGATTTTCTTCTTTAAACAGTACATGCAGAGTCTTCCGAAAGAGCTTCTGGATGCAGGTAGAATCGACGGATGCACAGAGTATGGTATCAGTGTTAAGATTATGATGCCGATCACAAAACCTGCATTTGCTTCCATGGCAATCCTCTGTGCAATGGGTTCCTGGAACAACATGTTATGGCCGATGCTGGTATTCCGTGATACAAGCAAATTTACACTGCAGATCGGTCTGAATACACTGCTTACACCTTATGGAAATAACTACAACCTTCTGATCGCAGGTTCCATGTTCGGTATCCTTCCAATCCTGATCATCTACCTGATCTTCCAGAGATACCTGATCGATGGTATGACATCTGGTGCTGTTAAGGGTTGATCAAAAGTTGTAAGTATTTGAATCATAATTTACTGATATGATAAAAAATGAGCTGTCCCATTGAGTTTTGAAATTAATGTTACTGTAACTGGTGATCATTTAACATTACTTATGAGGCAGCTCAAATAATATAATGATAAACTAATTTTTCAAACCAATTACTAAGAACGGAGGTTCAAAAAACATTATGGCGAAACAGGCAAAAATGGTAGTGGACAAAGCATTTTCCATTTCCAAGATCGACAAAAGAATTTATGGTTCCTTTATTGAACATCTGGGAAGAGCTGTATACGATGGAATTTATCAGCCAGGACATCCACTTTCCAATGCTGACGGATTCCGTAAGGATGTCATTGATCTGGTAAAAGAGCTGGACGTGCCGATCGTACGTTATCCGGGCGGAAACTTTGTATCTAACTTTTACTGGGAAGACAGTGTAGGACCGGTTGAGGAAAGACCTCACAGACTGGAGCTTGCATGGAGAAGCCTGGAAAAGAACGAGGTAGGACTCCATGAATTTAAGAAATGGGCAGATGCAGCCAACTCAGAGGTTATGATGGCGGTCAATCTGGGAACAAGAGGAATCACAGATGCCTGCAACCTTCTGGAATACTGCAATCATCCAGGTGGAACCAAATACAGTGATCTCCGTATCAAACACGGACAGAAGGATCCATACGGATTCAAAACCTGGTGCCTTGGGAATGAAATGGACGGTCCATGGCAGATCGGTCACAAGACTATGGATGAGTATGGAAGACTGGCAGAAGAGACAGCCAAAGCAATGAAGCTTATTGACCCGTCTATTGAGTTTGTTGTATGCGGAAGCTCCAATCAGGAGATGCCGACCTTTGCACTCTGGGAAGACCATGTACTGAGCCACACATATGATTATGTAGATTATTTATCTCTTCATACATATTATGGAAACCGTTCTGATGACAGCAATGACTTCCTCGCAAAGTCCGATGATATGGACGAATTTATCCGCACCATTATCGCAACCTGCGATTATGTAAAAGCAAAAAAACGCAGCAAAAAGAATATGTACCTCAGCTTTGATGAGTGGAATGTATGGTATCATTCCAACGCTGTTGATAATGATATCACAGAAAACCATCCATGGCAGGTGGCACCGCCGCTTCTTGAGGATATCTACAACTTCGAAGATGCCCTGTTGGTAGGTCTGATGCTGATCGTTCTGATCCGTCATTCTGACAGAGTAAAAGTAGCATGCCTTGCACAGCTCATCAACGTTATCGCTCCGATTATGACAGACCCGAACGGTGGCGGTTCCTGGAAACAGACAATTTTCTATCCGTTTATGCATGCCTCCAAATATGGCCGCGGTGTTGCACTCCAGCCGGTGATCTCTTCCACAGAGCATGAGACAAGCGGACACGGAAGCATCACAGATATTGAAGCAGTTGCTGTTTACAATGAAGAGAAAGAAGAAGTTACTGTCTTTGCAGTAAACAGAAATCTGAAAGAGGATGTTGTTCTTAATACAGATGTAAGAAGCTTCGAAGGCTACAGAGTTGCTGAGCATATCGTACTTGAAAGCGATGACCTGAAGGTAGTCAATGCTTTCGGACAGGAAAATGTAAAACCAAAGACAACACAGCAGACAACAATGGACAATGGGGAATTGACAAGTATGCTGCATAAAGCATCATGGAATGTGATCCGTCTTGTAAAAGACAGTAAATAAAAATAATCCCTCTTAAGTAGACAAGGTAAATAACCAAAATCTTCTTAAGAGGGATTTTCTATGGCTATTTTGGCAGTGGATAGTGTCGGGAATGTTTCCTGCATATCAGAATTATTTAATCAGAAATGGCTGAAGTGTCTGTATCGTATATTCATGCAGAGCTTCTTTTTTGCTCCTGTCAATCTGCAGATAATGTGCATAAAGTACATCCAGAACCAGCAGAATAGGAAACTGTGGGGAAATGATATTTCCATATTCCAGATGTTCCATGCTTGCGAAGATGAGCGTCTCATCGCAGAAGTCCTGATAGGATTTGTCCTGTCTTGCGGTCATAAGAAGTGTATAAGCTCCGTGCTGATGTGCAGCCTTCAGAGAAGAGATAATATCATCCGTCTGTCCGCTGACACTGATACCGATGACCAGACAGTTCTCATCCAGAATAACAGAATTCACCTTCATAATATGACTGTCTGTAACTGCTTCGATATTCAGTCCGATACGCATGAAACGAAGCTTCATCTCCTGAGCTACGAGACCGGAACTGCCTCTTCCGTAAACATAAACACGAGGTTTGGAAACCAGCAGATTTGTGATCCGTGTGATCTGCGCTTTGTCCAGCAGAGCGTTAGATTTATTCAGAAGTTCCTGATAAGTATTAAATTCCGATACTTCAAAATTCGGAATATTTTCTTCGGGACCTGGTGCCAGGCTCTGCTTATACTCATAAATAAATTCTCTGTATCCGTGAAATCCACATTTCTGGGCGAAACGTGAAAGTGAAGCTTCAGATACATAAAGAAGCCCGGAAATATTTCTGGAAGAAAAATCCTGCTCTTCAGTATTATGAATAAAGAAATCGGCGATTGTTCTTTCCAGCGGAGTGAATGTATGGTAATAAGATTCAATTAAAGGAATAATTTTATGTTTGTTTAATGACATATGGAATCCTTTCTGTATGGTGGAATTGCTATAGATTACTATAACATTGTAGAATTTGTTTCACAAGGAGAATGTAAATATTTTCATGAAAAATATAAACAAGGAAAGTAATTTCGGAAAGCTTTAAAAACCGAACTGCAAAATGGCTCAAAATAATAAAAAATGAAAGAAGATTCTAAAAACAATACATTCATTGAAAATAGAACCAACGGGAATTATAATGAGTTTATAACAAATCGGAAGTGTCAGATGACACGCAAAAAAGGAGAAAACTATGATTATTTATGTAGGTAAAGATTATCAGGACGTAAGCAGAAAAGCAGCTAATATCATGTCTGCCCAGATTATTATGAAACCAAACGCAGTTCTTGGACTGGCAACAGGCTCTACACCGGTCGGATTATATAAACAGCTTATCGAGTGGTACAACAAAGGTGACCTTGATTTCTCACAGATCACATCTGTAAACCTGGATGAGTATAAAGGACTTTCCGGTGACAACGACCAGAGCTATCGTTATTTCATGAACACAAACCTGTTCGATCATGTAAACATTGACAAAAACAAAACCTATGTACCAAACGGACTGGAAGAAGACAGCGACAAAGCATGTGCAGATTATAATGAGATCATCCGCAGTGTAGGTGGAATTGATATCCAGCTTCTGGGAATCGGCGGAAACGGACATATTGGTTTCAATGAACCCGGAGAAGCTTTTGAGAAGGAAACTCATTGTGTAGACCTTACAGAAAGCACTATCAAGGCAAATGCAAGATTTTTTGAAAGTATGGATGAAGTTCCGAAACAGGCATACACCATGGGAATCAAGAACATTATGGCAGCAAAGAAAATTCTTCTTGTAGCAACAGGAAGTGCCAAGGCAGATGCTTTGTACAAATCTCTGTACGGACCGATCACACCAAATGTACCTGCATCTATCCTTCAGCTTCATCAGGATGTAACCGTAGTGGCAGATGAAGATGCGTTAAGTCTTATTAAAGAAAAAGGACTTTTATAATACCGGCTCTTGTGTGATAACAACAGTATCAGTGGAAAGAATTGCCTGACAGAGATAAAGTCAGGGAAATACTTAATAATTCACTTCAGCGAGAAAAGAGGCAAAAATCAGATGATTATAAAGAACGGAAAAGTTTTTCAGGAAGATGGCAGTTATAAAGTCACAGATCTGTATGTAGAGAACGGCAGAATTGTGGCTTCAGCAGATGAAGTAACCGACAAAACGCAACTGGATGCATCAGGACTGAAGATTCTGCCCGGACTGGTAGATATCCACAGCCATGGTGCAGTCAGACATGATTTCTCAGACGCAGATGTTGATGGGTTAAGAACAATCCTTCAGTATGAAAAATCTCAGGGAATCACATCCTATTGCCCGACATCCATGACACTTCCGAAAGAGGAGCTGCTTAAGATTTTCCAGACTGCAAAAGATGTAGAACAGGATGAAACCTGTGCCCGTATTGTGGGTATCAATATGGAAGGGCCTTTCCTTGATCCTGTGAAAAAGGGAGCACATGTAGAAGGCTATATCCGTAAACCGGATATTGAATTTTTCAGAGCATGTAACGAAGCTGCGGGCGGAATGATCAAACTGGTAACTCTTGCTCCGAATATGGAAGGCTCTGAGGAATTTATCAGAGAATTACATAATGAAGTGGTTATTTCTATCGGACATACAGCAGCAGATTATGGCTGCGCAGCAGAAGCGATGAAAGAGGGAGCACTTCATGTAACTCATCTTTATAATGCCATGAACTCTATGGGACACAGAGAACCCGGTGTGATCGGTGCAGCAGCAGATAATCAGGACTGT
>NZ_JBWJVQ010000110.1:0-11310 GCF_056339875.1 Blautia sp. ZXY-1-C6 | reverse complement strand
CTTGATCATTACAAATGTCTTCGCATTGGCTACTACTGTAGTGCCGGGATATACTTCCAGAAAGTTCGCTACATTTGCTGCATGGTCAGGCTCCATATGCTGAACGATCAGATAGTCCGGCTTACGTCCACCCAGTGCCTGTTCAAGATTATCCAGCCATTCATGTTTGAAATTGGCATCTACAGTATCCATAACTGCAACCTTGTCATCCAGAATCACATAGGAATTATATGCCATTCCGTTTGGCACTGCATACTGTCCCTCAAACAAATCTACCTGATGGTCATTAACTCCGACATATTTAATGGTATCTGTAATCTTCATATTTCTGCCCTCAATTCTTTCTTTATAGTATATCGTCTGTCCGTTACTATTCAGCAATCTGCTGTCACTCAACGTTAATAAGTTATAGTTGCTATGCATTCTTAATTTGTTTATGTTTTTATATTATACTATTTTAATCCAATTTTCAAGTCCTTTTGGTAATTTTTTTCATTTATTTATGAGATTTTTTATAGAGTCAGGTGGATATCCTCAATTGAAGCAGGGCTTACTTAATTTGGTCAATTTACAGTATTCTCTGAAATTATTACGAGTATACTCAAAAAACAGCAGAACAGATACAAATTATCCATCCTGCTGACGTTCCTTCCATAGCAATCTGCGTAAATAATACATTGATCCAGTTCAGTAGAATTTCACGCTCTGCTGAACCACATCACCATTCATTATTTTCCAAAATTGCAATACTCATAATGTAGTTATAATCTTATACAATGCTTCCACGCTGTACGGCAGTATCCTCTCATCCAATTGAAATTTCGGATGATGCAGAGGATGATTTTCTCCTGGTATTCCTGCAAGAAATACTGTGAAAAGTCCTCTGGTTTCTCTGAAATATCTGTATGCATTATCACCTGAAAGAAACAGCTCATCTTCTCCTTCCAGGACAAACTTATCCCCGAATACTTCTTCACCCACTGCCTTTGCTGTCTCTGTAAGTTCCTCATCATTGGCAAACGCATATACCGGATCTTTTGGAAATTCCATACGGATCTGTGTGCCAGTCTGCTTTTCAATTTCCTGCAGATTTCTCTCCAGCTCGTGCTCAAGTGCCATGTAAGTTTCTTCATGAACTGCGCGTATATTTCCGTTTAATACCACATGGTCTGCAATAATATTCGTATATTCACCGCCATGGATCGTACCCGTACCCACAATATATTTTCCTGCATCCGGATGCTGTTTTCCAAAACTTTCATTCAGATTATGAATGGCACTTATCACTTGAGCAGCTGCATAAATTGCATCAATCCCCTTATCCGCTTCACACCAGTGACTGGATTTTCCATGAACATGAATCTGCATACTGTTGATCATGGAAGATGCCTGTCCCCGATGCACTGCCATCCCAAATGTCATATCCGCTGCGTAATGAAACATCAGAAATGCATCTGCTTTCGGATTCTCTAATGCTCCGGCCTGAAGCATTCTTTTTGCACCTTCACCAATCTCCTCTGCAGGTTCAAAAAGGAACCGGAGCCTGACCGGAAAACTTTCCTGCATTCTTTGCTCTTCTGCCACAATTTTTGCAAGGATCAGTGCTGCTGCCAGGATCATATCGTGACCGCAGGCATGCATACATCCCTGATTTACTGATGCATATGGTAGATTTGTCTGCTCCTGTATGGGCAATGCATCCATCTCCGCCCTGAGTACAACCAGTTTCTCCCTGTTTCTCAGAGATGGAAGTTCCGCGATCAATCCTGTAGGTTCTATCGGCACAATCTCATATCCCAGTTTCTCCAGATATTTCCGGATATATGCAGACGTCTCCACTTCCTGAAGTGCCAGCTCCGGATGTTGATGAAAGTAATGTCTCAATGTGATTAATTCTTCCGTATATTTTTCTATATTCATCTGTTTTCCAACCTTTGTTCTCAGGGATTACCATTTTCATCTTCCGACATACTCAAAACCGCATTCGGACGTTCCAGGCAGAACTTCTGTATCTCTTCCAGAAATCTCTGACCGTATTTCTTTAGCTTATTCTCGCCCACACCGGAAACCTCCAGCATTTCTTCTTCATTTGACGGACATTTGATGCACATATCTATCAGCGTCTTATCACTGAACACGATATATGGAGGCATGGCTTCCTCTTTTGCAATTTGCAGACGAAGTTTCCGCAGGGCTTCAAATAAATCGTAACCTGCTGCCGTAAGCGCATCTGTACTGCGTTTTCTGACAGATTTCTGGGGCTTTTTCTTTTTATCCGGTTCTTTTTCCTCGTAAGTACGCATGATCACGTGAGTATTTTCATCTCTTAGCGGAGAAATATCGCCCAGTTTCAGCACACTGTAACGTTCCTGTGTCTGATAGAGATATCCCATCTCAGTCATCTGGCTGATCAGTGCCCTGAGTTCTGCCTCACTGTGATCATTCAATGCTCCATAAGATTTATACTTATCTGCTCCAAGCTCCCTCAACCGGGCTCTCTTAGCCCCCAGCAAAGTACCAAGCACAATTGTCAGTCCATACCTTCCTCTCGTCTCAGCTACACAGTTCACTACCCACTTCGCCTCTCTGGTCATATCTGTCTCATGGTATTCTCTGTGGCAATTTCCACAATTATCACAGGGACCGAAGGTCTTTTCACCGAAATACTCCAGAATATAATTTCGCAGACATCCTGTTGTTTTACAATATCCTTCCATGATCTGAAGCCTTCGTATATCCCGCTGACGAATGAGAAATTCATCCTCTTCATCCACATCGGAAAAATCTTTGTTATCCAGAAGCATTCGGTCGATCATAACATCCTGTGCAGAAAACAATAGAACGCACTGGGAATTCTCTCCGTCACGCCCTGCACGTCCTGCCTCCTGATAATAATTCTCCATACTCTGCGGCATATTGTAATGGATCACATATCTCACATTGGATTTATCAATCCCCATTCCAAATGCATTTGTTGCAATAATAACGGGGGTTCTGTCGTAAATGAAATCATCCTGATTCTTTTTTCTGGTTTCATTATTCAGTCCTGCATGATATCTGGTAACAGCAACTCCTTTTTGGAAAAGCAGTTCAAAAAGATTGTCCACATTTTTTCTTGTAGAGCAGTAAATAATCCCGCTCTCTGTTGGATGTCTGTCTATGTAATCCATCACAAAATCGTCTTTTCGCCGGATATTTTCCACGCTGTAATATAAATTCTTTCTATCAAACCCGGTAATCACTACTTTCGGATCTTCCAGATTTAAAGTACAGAGAATGTCGTTCTTTACTTCCTCTGTTGCAGTTGCGGTAAAAGCACTGACGATCGGACGACCGGGAAGATTTTTTACAAAGTCTACGATTTTGACATAGCTTGGTCTGAAATCCTGGCCCCACTGTGAAATACAATGTGCCTCATCCACTGTCACCATGGAAATCTCCACCTGTCTGGCAAATTCCAGAAACTCATAATTTTCCAGACGTTCCGGTGCAACATAAATAATTTTGTATCTTCCTCCTGCTGCCAGGTACAACGCCTTGCTAATCTGACTTTCCGACAGTGAAGAATTGATAAATGCGGCATGTATTCCCGCTTCATTCAAAGCCTTTACCTGATCCTGCATCAGTGAGATCAGAGGAGAAATTACAATCGTAATTCCTGACAGCATCAGTGCCGGTACCTGATAACAGATGGATTTTCCGGCTCCTGTCGGCATGATTGCAAGCACATCCCGGTGTTCCAGAATGGACTCCACAACACTCTCCTGCCCTTCTCTGAATGTATCATATCCAAAATAAGTCTTTAAGGTCTGTACTGCCTGTCTGTTCACCTGAAGCCTCCCTCTGCATTTTAATCTATTTTAATCTCTTTTTCAGCTCCTGAATCAGTTCGGAATAGTCTCTGTGCTGCATCTTCGGAAATGCCTTGATGATACGCCCCTGACCGACAACGGTATGATTGGTAATAGAGCTGGACAGTTCCTCAAACTGAGCCTGAAGCTCCGCTCTTTTTATACGAAGCATTTCGATAGATTTTTCTCGCTGTGCGGCAGTTGCATCACGCAGTTCTGCTGCTGCAAGAGTTGCCTGAACCTTTCCTTCTCCCACTTTCTGTGCTGTGCCAATCGTAGTCGTAGCCAGTGTATCACTCAGTTTATCACTTACAATTCTCAAATCTGAGCGAACCTTATCCAGTCTGGTAAGCTTTTTATTCAGTCCCTGGATCACTGCTACCGTCACAATAAAATCTGTCAGATACACAGCATACAAAACTGCTATCACAATCCACTCCCAGGTTGCAGGTGTATGTAACGCATGTGCCTCTACATACTTCTGGAAAACTTTTACTACCATAACGATAGCCAGTCCCCAGATCAGAGAAAACTCCAGGCAAATGTAGCCATGAAAATTAAAGGGTTTATCTGAATAATCCCACCATCTTGCGTGGAAACACACATCCAGCAGCCAGCCTGCAACCAACTCCACCGCAGTTGCCAGAACAATTCCAAACACAAAAATCATTCCATCACTCATCTGACGCCCGCTGCCCTGAATTGTATTGAGCAAAGCAAAAACAGAAAGCACCCCAAATCCATATACCGGGCAGACCGGTCCATTCAGGAAACCTCTGTTTATAACTTTTCCCAACGCTACTGCATGAAAAATAACTTCAACAACCCAGCCGCCAAAAGAATAAATAAGAAAATACAGACATATCTGAAAATACGTCATTCCACAAATCATTCGTTGCTCCTCCTTGCTTTCATCAAACCACTTTTCATATCCCATTATCACAGTTCAAACAGAAAACTTACCCCAGACTGTTTTGTAATGTACTGATCAATTCCTCTATAACAATTGGTTTGGATAGAAATCCATCCATACCACATGCCAGTGCTTTCTTTCTGTCTTCGTCAAAAGCATTGGCAGTCATGGCAAGGATCGTAATTCCCGCCAGTGCCGGATCATCCAGTGAACGGATCTGCTCAGTAGCCTCATATCCGTTCATTACAGGCATCTGCACATCCATAAGCACCAGATCATAATCACCTGGTCTTGAATTCTTAACCTTCTCCACAGCCTCTGCTCCATCTTCCGCTGTATCAACCTGAAAACCATATTCACTAAGGAGTGCTACTGCAATTTCTCTGTTCAGTTCATTATCTTCCACAAGCAGTATTTGCCTGCCTCTGAAATCTGAATCTGCTGCCGGAAGAATATTATCCTCTGCCCCGGCCTGCTTCTGACCGATAGCAGCCATCAGAGTCTCTCTGATATCTGACATAAACATAGGTTTGGCACAGAACGCAGTCACCCCTGCTGCCCTGGCTTCCACTTCAATATCTGACCAGTCGTAAGCAGTCAGGATAATGATTGGCGTATCATCACCAAGACTGCGGATCTGACGGGTAACTTCAATGCCATTCATATCAGGCAGACGCCAGTCAATGATATAAGCGTGGAATGCATCCCCCATTTCCATAGACTGTCGTGCACGGAGAACAGCCTCCTTACCGGAAAGTGTCCATTCCGAACGCATTCCAACCTTTACAAGCATCTTAGTCACACTGTTACAGGTATTGAAATCATCGTCTACTACCAATGCCTTCAGACCTTCCAGTTCTGCGATTTTCTCTATACGGTGGTTCTCAGGCTGAATCCGCAATGGCAGACGGATAATAAATTCAGTACCTTTGCCCTGTTCTGTTTGAACCTCAATGGTTCCGCCCATCATATCCACGATGTTCTTGGTGATAGCCATGCCCAGTCCTGTACCCTGAGTCCTGCTTACAGTGGAAGTCCGCTCTCTCTCAAAAGGAGAAAATATCTTCTGTACAAATTTTTGACTCATGCCGATTCCGTTATCCTTTACCCGGATTTCGTACAGTTCACAGCCTCTCTGTATACCCGGATACTCTCTCAGCCGGACAGAAACGGTTCCGCCTGCAGGAGTAAACTTGATCGCATTGGACAAAAGATTCAGCAGTACCTGATTCAGCCTGGTCTTGTCACAATAAACATCCTCATTGATAACATCCATGACATCCATGTAAAGCTCTAACTGTTTCGCATGGATCTGTCCGCTGATAATGGTTTTCAGATCATGAAGAACCTCTGACAGACTGACTTCCGTCTCTTCCAGATGGATTTTCCCGCTCTCAATACGGCTCATATCCAGGATATCATTGATCAGTGAGAGCAGATGATTACTGGAGGAAAGAATCTTACCCAGATAATCCCGAACCCTTTCTTTATCATCAATGTTGCTTACAGCCAGTGTGGTAAAACCAATGATCGCATTCATTGGTGTACGGATATCGTGAGACATATTGGAAAGGAAGGTGCTCTTTGCCTTGTTTGCAGTCTCCGCAGCGCGGACCGCCTCAGAAAGGGCCTGATTCATTTTTCTGTCAGAGGTACGATCTGACAGAACCAGGATATATTTCTTTTTCCCGTTTACCTCGCTGCCCATTGCAACGTTATGAAACCAGCGGTGTTCTCCTGTTTTCTGATGAACATATTCAAGATCCCATTCCTGCTGCTCATGAACCTGGATTTCTTCCAAATACTTCTTCTCCGGATCTTCAACGTCCCCGGGATGCAGTTTTCCAAGGACACAAATATCTTTACGAATCTGTTCTACTGTAATTCCCAGCAGTTTTTCCACATTGGGACTGACGTAATCTGCCTGATATGTTTTTGCATCCAGCATCAGGAAAACGTCATCTACATTCATTGACAGCTTTTGAAACAATTCGTCCCTGTACAGGATCTCCGTATCCTTTCTCTTCAGGTTTACCCTGTTTTTCCGGAGAATAATTCCAATAAAAAGACCGGCAATACACACCGCTACTGCACTTACAAGCAGCACAGTGCTACGCTGCAGAACATTCATACTTGCATTGACGATATCAGCCTGGACAAGTCCCAGAAAGATCCAGTCCTGAGGTTTGGATTTCTCATAGACCAGATAGTAATCCTCTCCATCCAGATTTATCAGCATTGCATCTGTATGTCCTTCCTTAAACTCTTCTGAAAGTTTAAGGATCTCTTTTTCAGACATATTGGAATGTTCTCTCAGAATCCCAAAGAAATTATACACCTCTCCCCATGCCTCAGAAGAATGATCCACAACAACACGGCCATCCGGATGAACCACATAACTCTGGGCATTTCCATTGAAAGCAGAAATATTCAGCACATTTACGATATCAGAGTTTTCATAGGCAATGGCAATGGCATCATATTCAAAGCCCTGATAACTTCCATGAGGCCTGGGAGTAGCAAAAACAAGGAGCTGGGATTTTCCGGGAACCGTTGCATTGGTTATCACATCATTTCCCTGCCGGATCTCATCTTCAATATTTTCCTGCAATCCCAGATACCCGGTTTCACCTGTTGCCATCTTATAGTTCCCGTCCGCTGACAGGAAATAAAAATCTAAAAAGCCTGCATCTTCCTGTGCTTTCTCTATATACTCACGAATTTCACTTTCATCGGAAGTGTTCTGCAAATATTCCCCCCATATATGGAGATAAGTCAGATTCTTATTTGTCAGCTCACTTAGCATATTATCAGACTGATGAAAAATTTCTGTCAGGTGAGAAACACTTTCCTCATAAACAGTCTTCGATACAAACCCCAAATATTGGAAAACAGTCAAAAGGATTCCAACAAATAGGGCAATAAGAACTGCTGCATTCCATCGTTTTCTCACAACCCGTTTCTTTCTGTTTGTATTATGATTCTTAACATCCATTCTTCTCACCTCAGAGTAATGTAGTCTTCAGGCTCTGCAAGAATGGCATTACCATCTGAAACATATGTTGTCCAGGTATCTTCCACAGAGGTATCCCCTCCATCAAATACAATATTTTCCTCTGCCGGATAAGCTTCCATATATTGTGGTGCTGCAAGGCAGGTCACAGTAAAAGTATCCTTGTCCTGAATCTGTTTTCCATTCTTTGAAACTTTACTCAATGTATAACCATTATCCGTTTCCCTGATTTCTACAGAAATACCACTGAACACAGGCAGAGAGCCACGGTTAAAGGGGATAAAGCCTCCCTGGTAGCCTTCTACGAAGTTTCTGACCGTTTCCTTCAGTTCTGCCCCGCTCATCTCACTGCTGTAAGCGGAAAGCTCGTTTGGCATAATCATGTTGCCTGCCATTTTTTCTGTATAACCGGCCTTCAGTACATTTCCTGTAAAGCTGTTTCCTGTTGCAATCAGCACATCCGTCCCATAAATACCACGCAAAGTGTTTGCCATAACAGAATAGGCTTCATTGCCTCCGCTGGTATGGAAACGATTGGAATAAGTTTTCTTTGAATCCAACACAATATCCTCAGAAGTGGATTTTTCTTCAAGAAGCTGGGAATTAAATGACTGATAAGCCTGCTCTGCATTATATTCTCCTGAGATCATCTTAGACACCACATCCCTAGAAATGGAAAAAAAGTCATTTGACGCAATACGGATATACATATGGTTTTCTTCGATCACAGGTTTCACATCCTTCAGATATTCCGTAAGCCGGAAATCCACATCCTGGCTATAGCTTAACAGATCCTGCCCATCATAAATGATCCGGTTCTGCGCATCCTCTGAAAGCATTGTGTTCAGTACCTTCATTGCTTTCTGCCGACGTGTTTCATCCTTTGTCAGGTCACGGTTTAAAGCTATCTGGAAATATGGTGTAGTCATCAGCCACTTTTCGCCGTTCTGCTGAAAGAATGGCAGGAATGTTGTGTTAATGCCCTGATCCTGGAACATTTTTACACCGGCAGAACTGCCGAAATACATGGCAAGCTTACCACTTTTGTACATCTCAACCACATCATCATAATTCATATCCAGATCATCCTGGCTCAGCCCTGTATCCTGAATAAACTGCTCCATACGTTCAAAAGCCTCCGGCCAGACGGTACTGTCCAGACCTTCTCTCTTTGTATTGTCCGGGTCACTGTAGATGGTACGCCACTTACGTCCATCCCCAGAAGACAGCTCTGATGCAGACAGACCCTGCAGTGTTTCCATACAGGTATAATCATAGTAATAGTCTGCAGTAAACCCACGGATACCCACCTCATCAAATGCCTGGCAGGCAGAAACGAAGCTTTCATAATCCGTTGGAAGAGGAATATCATACTTTTCAAAAAGATCTTTGTTCACTACAAAGCCATGGGCATCTGCACACACAGGAAGCCAGTTTACGCTGCCATCCTGATTTTTGAAATTGTTAAGGTAGGTATCATAGACAGCACCTGCAGCATTGGTTGTGGAAAGATCCATCAGACTGTCCTTCAGGGGGCTTGCATCATGGAGGGAAAACCTGCAGCAGGTTATAATATCCGGCAATCCGCCGTTTTCATTCAGAAAACGATAGAAATCCAGATCATTATTGCCTACTACAAATTCAACGTTGATATCCGGAAGCTGTTCCTGGATGTATGGCGCATATTTTTCATACAGCTTTGTGCTCCATAAATACACTGTGATGGTTTCTGCATCTTCTTTTTCCGCACTTTTCCCGCCGCAGCCAGACAGAAGTGATACGGCTGTCACCATCGCCAAAAGCACAGAAACTAACTTGTTCCATTTTTTCTTTTTCATTATAACTTCTCCCTCTGATCGCGTTTTACTAACTCATTGATCACTTTTACTAATAATTTCCCATCAACAGGCTTGGCAATATGTTCATCCATTCCTGCTTCCTTTGCTCTCATTTTGTCCTCAGTGAACGCGTTTGCTGTCATGGCAATGATCGGTATCACTTTTGCATCCTCTCTGTCCAGAGAGCGGATCATCTTTGCTGCTTCATATCCATTCATGACAGGCATCATAATATCCATAAGAATAGCATCAAATTCTCCAGGTCTGTTTTTTCTGAATATGTCAACAGCCTTCTGTCCATTCCATGCTTTTGTCACCACAGCGCCTTCATTCTGAAGCACAAATTCTGCAATCTCCATATTCAGCTCATTATCCTCTGTCAGAAGAACATGGAGTCCATGGATAGAAGTTTCCGTTTTTTCTTCAGCTTCAGTCCTGTCCTTCATATCTGTGTCAATCCGGAATGGAATCCGGATCACAAATGTAGTCCCTGTGCCTTCTTTACTTTCAAAGGAAATGGTTCCGCTCATTTTTTCCACCAGTTTTTTTGTGATTGGCATTCCCAGCCCTGTTCCGGCGAATTTTGTGCGGCTTCCTGCATGTTCCTGTGCAAATGGTTCAAAAATGCGTTTCTGGAATGCCTCTGTCATTCCAATTCCGGTGTCTCTGCAGACAAATTCCAATGTGGTCATTGCTGTCTGTTTCGATGGGATTTCCCGACAGCTGATATAGACATATCCGTTTTCTTTGTTATATTTCACCGCATTAGACAAAATATTCATTAGAATCCGTTTCACATGCACCGGACTTCCAATAAGATTCCAGTGTGTAACTTCTTTCTCTTCCCAAATGATCCGGATATTCTGCTCTGTAGCCATATGTTCGATCACACCCAGTATTTCCTCAGAAATACTGTTCAGATTAAATGGGATTTCTTCCAGAACCACTTCATCTGACTCCAGCTTGCTCATGTCCAGAACCTCGTTTATCAGTTCCAGCAACAGATGAGATGCCTCTTTGATCTTTGCCCTGCATTCCGTCTGTTTCTCCATATTGTCTGCATAATAGTCTGCCACATTGATCATGCCGCAGATTCCATTGATCGGTGTCCGGATATCATGGCTCATTCGCTGCAGAAACTCGGTTTTTGCCTCATTGGCTGCTTCTGCTTTTTTTGCTGTTCTCAGAAGTTCTGCTTTATATTTTTCATCTTTTTCCTGTTCCTGTTTCCGGTGTGCCAGATCCGCTCTGTAACCCCAGAAGCAGAATATACCGAATATGAGTAAATAAAGAAAAACGACAGCTGTTACACTTAGCGGCAGGTTACGGAATACTTCCGTATCCGGAAGATAGGCATAAATATAATAATCCCGCTGCTTCAGCATGATTCCATAACATCTGGTTCCTTCATTTTTTAAATGAAAAATATGCTGACTGTCTGTATGCTCTTTCATTGCCTGGACAACCTGATTGCCGGCAGTATCCTGTCCCAGCAGGCTTTCATCGTTGCTGGCAACGATGGTTCCCTTATCTGCAACAATAATCGTTCCATCTTTCTGAGTGCTATAGCCATTTAAAAGGTTCTGTATTGTCAGGGTATAATTTCTGACAAATTCCGGAGATGTGTAATAATAAATTGCAACCATACCTGGTGCATCTTTTCTGGCACAGGCTGCAATGTCGATACGTGATCCG
>NZ_JBWJVQ010000109.1:0-3752 GCF_056339875.1 Blautia sp. ZXY-1-C6 | reverse complement strand
CCGTGCGGTAAGCAGATACGGTGCCAGAACATCTGCGTCAATCTCTTCACATAAATTCAGTTTATGAACCATCAGATCATTTGAGGAATACGCACCTCCAATGACTGTTCTGATTGGAAGTTCTCCCCATGGATCATCAATGGACGATTGTAATTTAATCGCTGCAAAACCAGGCTCCCATGAATGGTAATTGTATTCACAGAGATTCTGAAGCAGAGCACCATTCTGGAAATGTGATTTTCCTTCTTTATCCGGTTCGCGGTCAAGGTGGAAGTAGAAACCACCGCCATATGTCTTTTTACCGGCTTCTGGGAACTGATACAGCATTCCGGTCATTGCGTTATTATATTCACCAATCTTGAGATCAATATTTACAAGTTCAGTACCACGACGGCAGACTTGAGCGGTCACATGATCATTGTTTCGACGGATTACAAATTCAGATCCCAGTTTCTTTGGAATTGATCCATTGTCACGTCCACACTGAACTGCCATTTCTGCACCGGTTCCCCCAAGTACAAGTCCTATTGGATATAATCCAAGCTGTGTTCCATATGTACAGTAAACACCAAGGATTGCTTCATAATAATCATCAGCAAAGGTAGGCTCCTTAACATGGCACACAGATACCGTAACTACAGGCACGGAAAATGGTTTTAACGGTGCAGGCAGAACCTTTGCAATCGCCGCAGGATCGGTGAGGTATGCAAGATATATTCCCTCCTGATTTTTCATAAGAGATATCTTACCGAAATTAGGCATTTCCTCCGGAGCAGTGATAAAGCTTGGAGTTTTGACAGATGTCTTAAACAATTTCCTTGCTGCTTCAAAACCACTTCTGGATGCAGGAGCAATCGTACCGTCTTTCACAGCATTTCCGATAGCCTGAGCATGGATTCCTTTTTCTTTTAATTCTTCAACAAGATGGTTGTCCGGACGGAAACCAAGGGAAAGAACAACAGCATCTGCAGCAACTTCCACATTTATCTTATCGTTCAGTCTTTCAAGTACAACTCCATCTTTTTTGATCTCTTTAAGAGCATATGCCATCATGAACTGGGCATTGTATTCTTTCAATCTTCCACATACATCTGCAACATTTGTATGATTTGCATTAGGAGCAACTTTGTCAAGCATATCCGCAAGTACAACGGTATTTCCTTCGTGACAGAGATATTCTGCTGTTTCAAGTCCCGTAACACCTGCTCCGATGATCATTACTTTTTTATTCTTCAGTCCGGCTTTTCCGGAAAGAATATCTTCGATTGTATATACATTTTCTCCGGTTATTCCGGGAATAGATCCTGGAATGACAGATTTAGAACCTGTTGCTACAAGTACCGCGTCCGGATTCATTTCTGCAATTTTATCCGCAGTCGCTTCCATATCAAGTTTTAATTCAACTCCAAGTTTCTCAAATTCAACATTATAATAATCAGCAATCCAGCCCATACGTTCTTTGAAAGGAGGCTTCTTTGCAAGGTTTATCGTACCTCCAAGCTCACTCTGGCGGTCAACCAATGTTACCTTCATGCCGCGTTCAGCAAGTGTTTTAGCAGCGATCATACCACATGGTCCGCCACCCACAACTACTACCTTATGTTCCTGAGTGTCATATTCTGCATTTCCATAAAGACGTTCGCGGCATGCACGTGGATTAACTGCACATTCCGCAGGAATACCCGCGCCCATCCATGCATTCAGGCTCTCAAAGCAACGCAGACAGTTGATACATTTACAAATTTCATTCTCTCTTCCTTCAAGTACCTTGAGTCCCCACTGTTCGTCTGCGAGCCAGCTTCTTCCCATGGAGACAAAATCAACAATACCTCCTTCCAGAAAACTCTCAGCTACCTGTGGTTCACGTATGCAGGAAACTCCTATCACTGGAATAGAAACGTGATCTTTTACGGCCTTGATCAGATCTTTTCTCCAACCCTGGGGGAAGGAGATCGGCTCTACACATACACTTCCTGTCTCGTATAAACCAACAGACACATCAATAAAATCAATCCCGCATTTCTCAAGCGCCATTGCAATCTTAACTCCATCCTGGATATGGATATAATCCTCTGTCACTCCTGTTTTATCCAGAAATTCTTCAACGCTTAAACGGACACCGATCGGAAAGTCCGGTCCACACTGTACACGGATTCCATTTATGATCTCGGTGATCATACGAAGTCTGTTTTCAAAGGAACCACCATACTCATCTTCGCGTTTATTTGTGTAAGGGGAAAGAAACTGTTGTAATAGATACCCATGAGCCGCATGAAGCTCTACTCCATCGCAACCCGCTTTTTTTACCCGTACAGCACCTGAGATAAACTGTTGGATCAAAGCTTTTACTTCTTCTGTTGAAAGAGCCCTTGTTTCTTGCTGAAGATATTTGCACGGTATTGCTGAAGCAGATACTACCGGACCGCCTGTAAGAGCAGTTACTGTTTCACGTCCAGGGTGATGCAGCTGGATGAATATCTTTGTCCCATATTTATGTACTGTTTCTGCAAGCTTTGCAAGACCTTCGATATGTCTGTCTTTTGAAACAGACAGCTGACGCATCATCCCTGCACCATGCAGATCGTTTACCCTTGCAATCTCCGGAATAATAAGCGCTGCGCCACCAATTGCACGTGCCTCATAGAATGCAATCATGTCTTCCGATGGAGACCCATCCATCTCCGCCAGGCTTGTACCCATCGGTGACATTACAAGCCGGTTTTTAAGTGTAATATTTCCAATTTTTCCCTGTTTAAATATTTCCTGATACATGTACACCCTCCTTTACTTGTGTCTCTTGATTATTATGGCTTAAAAATAACATTTTCATTGTTAAAAAAACAACGGCATAAATATAAAAAAGACATTGTGTATTTATGCACAATGCACTATAATTAATAATAATCTGCAAAACACTGTGCATTTTTCACAAATAATTGTAAAGAGGAGTATGAAGATGCTGTTTTCCGATCTTATTGATTATTTAAAAAATGAAAAAACTTTTAACATAATACTAAATTGTTCTACTGATCTTCATGAAATACGAGATGTAGAGCTGCTGGATGGCACTCAAACAGGATACGCCACAGATATTGTCTATTTTGGTTATCCAGATGTCTTGTCTCCTGATATGCAGCCTTCTCAATGTATCCTTGTTCGTGGAGAAAACTATCTTTTTCCTTATTCCTGCACGGATCGTGCAACAGTACAGGCAAAAGAGCTTTTTGCGGTTTTTAATGCAGCAAAACAGTTTCTTCAGACACATGAACAGGTTAGTTTATATGAAGAACTGGTTCGAAAAGGCCACTCTTCCCATAGCCTGGATGAAGTGATTAACTCTGCATCCATCAAATTAGGATATTCTTTGGTATTTTGCGACAAGAAATTCCGTATCCTGTCATATTCTACATCAGATTCCGGTTACGGATAAATTATGGAAAAAGAATATTGAACGTGGATATTGTACATACGATTTCATTAAAAATGTAATGTCATTGGAAGCTGTCCAGGGGGCTTCAGCCAGCATTGAGGCTGTTGAAGTATCTTGCCCGGAATCACCATATCGTAAATGTAGTTCGAAAGTGTTTTTAAACGGTGTTCAGGTTGGTTTTGTTCTGATGATAGAAAACAATGGATCTCCTTTTACCGCAGAACACTTAGCAGCTATGAGTGATGTAAGCCGGGCAATCAGCTCCGTAGTTGGACATTATCATCCTGAACTGTTTCAGTACACCAGTGCGGACCAGCAGCTC
>NZ_JBWJVQ010000108.1:0-4408 GCF_056339875.1 Blautia sp. ZXY-1-C6 | reverse complement strand
CGGAAGACGTTTTATACGGTCACCGTTTACTTTTACATAAGGAATCTCTGTCTCAATTCTGTGGATCAGATGATCTCTGATAGCGATTTCTTTGTCAGTACGTTCTTTCATGGATGCATTTGCACGTGCTGCTGCTGCACCGTATCCAACGATTCCCGGCACATTCTCTGTACCTGCACGGCGTTTACGTTCCTGTGCACCGCCATGTACAAAGGAACGGATTTTTACACCCTTACGAATGTAGAGGAAACCGATTCCTTTTGGTCCATTGATCTTATGTCCGCTGGAGCTTAACATATCAATATTGCATTCATCCACATTGATCGGAACCTGACAGAATGCCTGAACAGCATCTGTGTGGAAAAGCACTCCATGCTCTTTTGCGATACGTCCGATTTCCTTGATCGGCTGGATAGAACCAATCTCGTTGTTTGCAAACATTACAGAAATCAGGATTGTTTCCGGTGTGATTGCTTTCTCAAGTTCATCCAGTTTTACAATACCGTTCTCGTCTACATCTACATATGTGATCTTTGCGCCGCGTTTCTCCAAATATTCACAGGTATGGAGAATTGCATGATGCTCGATCTTTGTTGTGATGATGTGGTTTCCTTTTGCTTTATATGCCTCAAAGGTAGCCTTCAGAGCCCAGTTATCAGACTCGGAACCACCTGCTGTGAAATAAATTTCTTCTTTCTTTGCTCCAAGAACTTCTGCGATCTGCTCTCTTCCTTTGGTGATTGCCTCTTTGCTCTTGCCTGCAAAATCATAAATACTGGACGGGTTGCCATAATATTCTGAAAAATATGGCAGCATTGCCTGGACAACCTCCGGTGCTGTTTTAGTTGTTGCTGCATTGTCCAGATAAATCATTTTTCCCATTTTCTTGTCCTCCTGTTTTATTTAAGTATGTCCGGTACATTTTCTTCCATGCCCTGACTTTCCATTTTTTCTTCATGTACTCTTCTGCTTTCCTCTATCAGCTGACCAAGCATCAGGGTATCGACAGCGCTTGTAATACTGTCATTGATTCTCTTCCAGACGAGCTTTGCCACACATACATCACTGCCATGGCAGGTTCCGTCATTCTCAATCCCGGGACAGGCTGCTGCTTCCAGGCTGCCTTCCAGCACACGCAGGACTTCACCGACCGAGATCTCATCTGCCGGCTTGCCAAGCTGGTATCCGCCGTAAGCCCCTCTGCTGCTCTTTACAAGACCGGCCTTCTTAAGCATGGCCATAAGCTGTTCGAGGTAGCTTGTGGAAATATCCTGTCTCTCCGCAATACTCTGTAAAGATATCGCTTCATTCGCACTGTGCAAACCAAGATCTATCAATGCTTTCAAGCCATAACGGGCTCTTGTTGAGAGTTTCATTTTCTCACCTCGTTTTTTAATTCCCAGTGTTTCCCTCGGATTTCATGATTACTTTACCAGAAACAAACCGTTCTGTCAAGGCTGTTTTGTTCATATATTGCTGTAAAGGCGTTTCGGCAGGTTACTGTTTTTTAGTCAAGCGGATATTCGCACCTGCTGCGCATGAAAAGGTCTGGATTTTTCATTATGTCAAAAAAACTTTTTATCAAAGGAACTTTACTTCTTACATTTGCCGGTTTGTTAAGCAGACTTATGGGGTTCTTTTACAGAATATTCCTGTCACACACTATTGGTGCACATGGGCTTGGTATCTTTCAGCTTATACTTCCACTGCAGATTCTGATCATGTCCATCTGCGCTTCCGGTATCCAGACTGCAATCTCCCGCCTCACTGCCGCAGAAAAAATTTCCAAAAATCCCAGTCGTCATATCTCAGATTATTTTGTCGTGGGAACTGTATTTTCTGTTGTTTTCTCCCTGGTATTCTCCTGGTTTCTTTACAGCTATGCGGATTTCTGGGCAGTACAGATTCTGAAAGAGTCACAGACCTCCGGTCTGATACGGATTCTTTCTCTGAGTATTCCGTTGAGTACACTTCATACCTGTATCAGCAGCTATTATTTGGGAAGAAAACAGGCCGGATTTCCCGCAGGAGTCCAGCTTCTGGAACAGCTTTTCCGCACAGGCGGATGCTATATTCTTTATCTGATTTGTGCATCGCAAGGGCGAAACATCACTCCGGCAATTGCAGTCGGCGGAAATCTTATCGGGGAAATAGCCTCATCTTTTATTTCTCTTTTCGCAGTCAGTATGCATTTTAAGGTAACACATTATAATATCCGGAATATCAGAAGACCGCTTTCTGTTCTCAGAAAATTGCTCCATATTTCCGTTCCTCTTACCATGAATAAAATACTGCTCACCCTTCTGGGAAGTATTGAAGTGATTCTTATACCTGCAAGGCTGCAAATGTCAGGACTTACTCCCAAAGATTCCCTGAGTGTTTACGGAATCTTTACAGGGATGGCACTTCCGCTTATTCTTTTCCCCGCTACGCTTACAAACTCGGCTGCGGCCATGCTGATTCCCTCCATTACCCAGCTGCAGACTCTGGGGTATCAAAAGCGAATCCAATATGTGATCGGCAAGATTTTCCGATACTGTCTGCTGCTAGGCGGATCCTGCTTGGTTTTTTTTCTGTTTCTTGGAGAATTTCTTGGAAATTTTCTGTTTCACAGTCAGACAGCCGGAATCTATATCCATACCATGTCCTATATCTGTCCTTTTCTGTACCTGAACACCACTCTCACCAGCGTACTCAACGGCCTTGGAAAATCCGGCATCTGCCTGCTGCACAGTGTGATCAGCGTCTGCATCCGGATCAGTTTCGTGCTGTTTGCAATCCCTGTTCTGGGAATCCGGGGATATCTGTACGGGATCCTCTGCAGCGAACTGGCGCTCAGCATCCTGCACAGTTTACAAATACTGCAAAACAACTATAGCAATCCCCGTAAATAATGCATATTGATTAAGAGACTTGATAGTTACTATTCACACTCCACTATCCCGCGAGGTGTTTTGGCATGGATATGCCAAAATTCCATTGCCGCAGGTAATCTGGAATGAATTTTGGCTACGTTACTGAGAACGAAGTGAACAGTAACGCTTGATATGATCGCAGAAAGTCATCCGAAAATATTTTGGCTATCGACATTCAGATAGGAATGGTTTATAATAAATTCCGAAAAAAGCAAGACAAATAGACACAAAGGAGATATTACTATGGGATTCGATTTTATCAAAAAATTACCAACCCCTGAAGAAATCCGTAATCAGTATCCCATTGATGCTGAAATTCAGGCTGTTAAAGATGCAAGAGATAAAGAACTGCGTGATGTTTTTACCGGAAAGTCTGATAAATTCCTCGCAATCATCGGTCCTTGTTCAGCAGATAATGAAGATGCTGTTCTGGACTATCTTACCAGATTACGCAATGTTCAGGAGAAAATAGCTGACAAGGTTCTGATTGTTCCACGTGTTTATACAAACAAACCAAGAACAACAGGAGAAGGCTATAAAGGTATGGTTCACCAGCCGGATCCCGAGAAACAGCCAAATCTTCTTGCAGGGCTTGTAGCAATCCGTAAAATGCATATCCATGCAATCCGGACCAGTGGTATGACCTGTGCAGATGAGATGCTTTATCCGGAAAATTACCGTTACCTTTCTGACCTGCTTTCTTATGTGGCAGTAGGTGCACGTTCTGTGGAAGACCAGCAGCATCGTCTTACCGTCAGTGGCATGGAAGTTCCTGCAGGTATGAAAAATCCAACCAGCGGCGATCTTGCAGTCATGCTCAATTCCGTTGTAGCAGCTCAGGGCGGACATCGTTTTATCTACAGAAGCTGGGAAGTAGAAACAACAGGTAATGAACTGGCTCATACAATTCTCCGCGGTGCCGTAAATAAACATGGGGAGGCAATCCCGAACTATCATTACGAGGATCTTCGTCTTCTCTGGGAGAAATATCAGGAGAAAAACCTTAAAAATCCGGCTGTTATTGTTGATACCAACCACTCTAATTCTAATAAACAATATGACCAGCAGGTTCGTATTGCAAAAGAGGTTCTCCACAGCCGCCAGGTAGACCCGGAACTTCATACTCTGGTAAAAGGGCTTATGATCGAGAGTTATATTGAACCGGGAAATCAGAAGATCGGATGTGATCATATTTACGGAAAATCTATTACCGATCCATGTCTTGGATGGGAAGAATCCGAACGTCTTCTGTATACAATTGCTGAGATGTGTTGATCCGTTATTGTTTATAAACAACATTCCATACTCTCTGATCAGATGGATCGCTGTAATTACATTATCTGTAAATAGCACATATTATGACATTACAGAAAAAAACTATTCAGCCACCCACTGCTTATTGCTCTTCGCAATTAAAGCAGGGGACTTTACTTGATTCAGTTAAAAAAGCTTCTATAAACTGTTCAAAACAGACTATAGAAGCTTTTTCATTT